>JALQSY010000345.1 GCA_023264215.1 Candidatus Nanopelagicales bacterium | reverse complement strand
ACATCGTCGGGGCGTGGAAACCATAGTCAATTAGACGCTTTGCCACGTCATCGACCGAGATACCCGTCTCAGTCTTGAGCGGGCGCAGGTCGAGGATGCACTCGTGGGCGACGCGGCCGTGCTCCCCCGTGTACAGGATCGGGTAGGCGCCGCCGAGCCGCTGGGCGATGTAGTTGGCGGACAGGATCGCGACGGAGGTGGCCTCGGTGAGCCCATCCGGACCCATGAGCCTGAGGTAGGCGTACGGGATCGGCAGGATGCCCGCGGAGCCCCAGGGCGCTCCGCTCACCGGTCCGACGACCGCCGGGATCGGCCCGGCCTCCGGACGCAGGGGGTGCGACGGGAGGAAGGGGGCCAGGTGGCTGCGCACCCCGATGGGGCCCACGCCCGGTCCGCCGCCTCCGTGCGGGATGCAGAAGGTCTTGTGCAGGTTCAGGTGCGAGACGTCGGCTCCGAACCGGCCGGGCTTGGCCAGGCCAACGAGCGCATTGAGGTTGGCCCCGTCGACGTACACCTGTCCCCCGGCATCGTGAACCATCGCGCAGATATCGCCGACCGCTTGCTCGAAGACTCCGTGGGTCGACGGGTAGGTGATCATCAGCGCTGCGAGTTCATTGCCGTGCTCGGCGACCTTGGCCTTGAGGTCGTCGACGTCGACGTTGCCGTGGGCGTCGCATGCGATGACGACGACGCGCATGCCGGCCATGACCGCGCTCGCGGCATTGGTTCCATGCGCGCTGCTGGGGATCAGGCAGACCGTGCGCTGGTCGTCCCCGCGCGAGCGGTGGTACGCGCGGATGGCGAGCAGGCCGGCGAACTCGCCCTGGCTTCCGGCGTTGGGCTGGACGCTGACCGCGTCGTAGCCGGTGACGTCGCAGAGCATGTCCTGCAGCTCATCGATCATGCGGATGTAGCCGCGGGCCTGATCCAGCGGTGCGAAGGGGTGGATGCCGGCCCATCCCGGCTGCGTGATCGGCTCCATCTCCGACGTGGCGTTGAGCTTCATCGTGCACGAACCCAGCGGGATCATCGTGCGATCCAGTGCGAGGTCCTTATCCGCAAGTGAACGCATGTAGCGCATGAGTGAGGTCTCGCTGCGGTGCGCGTGGAAGACCGGGAACTGCAGCAACTCCCCTGTCCGAGTGAGATCACCGGGAATCGTGCTGGCTGCGTGATCGGCAAGGGTGAAACCGAGCGCCGATGCAAGTGCTGCGGCCTGCTCCGGCGTGGTTGTCTCGTCGACCGTGAAGGCGATGAGGTCGTCGTTGACG
>JALQSY010000344.1 GCA_023264215.1 Candidatus Nanopelagicales bacterium | reverse complement strand
CGACGGGATCCCGCTCGACGAGGTCTCCACCTCGATGACGATCAACGCAGTTGCCGCCTGGATGCTCGGCCTGTACGTCGCGGCGGCCGAAGAATCTGGAGTCGACCGGGCCGAACTGACGGGCACGACGCAGAACGACATCATCAAGGAGTACCTCTCTCGCGGGACCTACATCTTCCCGCCCGGCCCGTCGCTGCGCCTCATCACCGACATGATCGTGCACACGGTCGAGCACGCACCGCAGTGGAATCCGATCAACATCTGCAGTTATCACCTGCAGGAGGCCGGCGCGACGCCCGTGCAGGAGATCGCCTTCGCCATGGCGACCGCGATCGCCGTCCTGGACTCCGTGCGCGACTCCGGTCGCATCCCACCCGAGCGCTTCGGCGAGGTCGTCGCGCGGATGTCGTTCTTCGTCAACGCCGGTGTCCGCTTCATCGAGGAGATGGCCAAGATGCGGGCCTTCGTCCAGCTCTGGGACGAGGTGACCCTCGAGCGCTATGGCGTCACCGACCCCAAGCAGCGCCGCTTCCGCTACGGCGTCCAGGTCAACTCGCTCGGCCTGACCGAGGCGCAGCCGGAGAACAACGTGCAGCGCATCGTCCTGGAGATGCTCGCCGTCACTCTCTCCAAGGACGCGCGTGCCCGCGCTATCCAACTGCCCGCGTGGAACGAAGCCCTCGGGCTGCCACGGCCGTGGGACCAGCAGTGGTCGCTGCGCATCCAGCAGGTGCTGGCCGAGGAGACCGACCTGCTCGAGTACGACGACATCTTCGCCGGCTCACGCGTGATCGAGGACCTCGTGGAGCGCCTCGTCAGCGAGGCGCGGGCCGAGATGGCGCGTATCGCCGAGATGGGCGGCGCGGTAGCGGCCATCGAGAGCGGGTACATGAAGTCCGAACTCGTCCAAGCGCACGCCCGGAGGCGCGCTCGTGTCGAGTCGGGCGAGCAGGTGATCGTCGGGGTCAACCGGCACGTGGAGACCGAGCCCAATCCCATGCTCGCCGACCTCGATGCCGCGATCCAGGTGGTGGACGCCGAGGTCGCCGCTCAGGCGATCGAGGGGGTGCGCGCCTGGCGGGCGCAGCGCGACGACGCGGCCGCGCAGGCTGCCCTGGAGCGATTGCGTGCGGAGGCGGCCACCGATGCCAACCTCATGGCCGCCTCGATCGCCTGCGCGCGCGCGGGAGTGACGACCGGCGAGTGGGCCGATGCGCTGCGCGGTGTCTTCGGCGAATACCGCGCCCCGACCGGGGTCAGTGCCTCCATCGCGGCCGGCGTTGCCAGCGATGAGTTGAGCGCGGTCCGCGAGTCCGTGCAGGCCACGAGCGCCGAACTCGGGGGCCGACTGCGCTTCCTGGTCGCTAAGCCCGGCC
>JALQSY010000343.1 GCA_023264215.1 Candidatus Nanopelagicales bacterium | reverse complement strand
GCACCTCGTGGTCCGCGAGTCACGGCCCGACGCCGCACTCGGCATCCTCATCCGGCCTCTGGCCGGATACGTCGCGTCGGTGCAGGACAAGGTGGCTGCCCGCCCCTGGCGCGAACTCGTGCGTGATGTGCGCGATGGGCCGCCGCTGCTGTCCCCCTTCCGATTGCCCGGCGCTCAGGCGATCGCGGACCCGTTCGAGTTCGTCGTCCATCACGAGGATGTCCGTCGCGCACGACCGGACTGGGAGCCCAGGGACCTGCCGACCGCGGAGCAGGATCTGCTGTGGGGGCGCCTGTCGCGCGCGGCACGCCTGTTCGCACGCAGCAGCCCAGTCGGTGTGGCGCTGCGACGCAGTGACACGGGCGAGTTGATCGTCGCGAAGGCGGACGCCCGGTCCGTCACGCTGGTGGGCGAGCCCCTGGAACTGCTGCTGCGCCTGTATGGACGCACCGCCTGCATCGTCGAGGTCGAGGGTGCCCCTGATGTCGTGGCTGCCTTCGCATCCGCGAGATTCGGCCTCTAGTCCCGGAGTAGCGTCTGCGCATGCCACTCGTCGCCGGGGTTGATTCCTCCACGCAGTCGGTCAAGGTCGTCGTCCGCGACGCCGAGACCGGTGCCCTCGTGCGCGAGGCGCGCGCGTCGCACCCCGACGGCACCGAGGTTCACCCCGATCACTGGTGGTCGGCCCTCGAGCAGGCGAGCGACGGTCTGCTCGACGGTGTCGAGGCGATGTCGGTCGCTGCTCAGCAGCACGGCATGGTCGCGCTGGATGAGTCAGGCGACGTCGTGCGCCCCGCACTGCTGTGGAACGACACCCGATCAGCGCAGGATGCGGCCGACCTCGTCGCGGAGTGGGGGGGACCGCAGGCCTGGGCCGATGCCGTGGGCAGCGTGCCCGTCGCGTCGTTCACGATCTCGAAGGTGCGATGGCTCGCGCGCAACGAGCCGGAGCTCGCGGCGCGCGTCTCTCGTGTCCTGCTCCCGCACGACTGGCTCACCTGGCGTCTCGCGGGCCGCCCGGCCGAGGCGACGACCGATCGCGGCGATGTCTCCGGCACCGGCTACTGGTCGCCCGCGGACGGCGACTACCGACGTGACCTGCTGGAGCTGGCCTTCGGTCGCGTGTACGACGTACCCCGCGTTGCCGCACCCCATGAGGTGGTGGGCGAGACCTCGGCCGGCATCGCCCTCGGCCCCGGCACCGGCGACAACATGGGCGCGGCGCTGGGCGTGGGGGCGAGGCCCGGAGATGTCGTCGTATCACTCGGGACGTCGGGCACCGCCTTCGCGGTCTCAGAGTCTCCGACCGCGGATCCGAGCGGTGAGGTGGCGGGCTTTGCTGACGCGACCGGACGATTTCTCCCGCTGGTGTGCACGCTCAATGCGGCACGCGTG
>JALQSY010000342.1 GCA_023264215.1 Candidatus Nanopelagicales bacterium | reverse complement strand
CGCCATTCCCTGACGGCTCGCACGTCCACCGCCACTTAGCGTTGCTACATGGCGGTACGCGTGCAGCGCGTCAGATGTCGAATCGCGCGTGCACCAGGCAGAACGGGTGCCCGGCCGGGTCGAGGAAGACGCGGAAGTCGTCAGGCGAGGGCTGCAACCCATGCTTCACCGCACCGATCGCCAGCACCGCGGCCTCGCCCGCGTCGAGGTCCGGCACGGTGAAGTCCAGGTGCAACTGCTGCGGATGCTCCTGCCCGGGCCATTCGGGTGCGCGGTACCCCTCCACCTGCTGGAAGCCCAGCGTCGCGCCGCCGTCGCCCTCGAGCTGGATCCACTCGGGGTAGTCCTCGTGCGGATGCGACTCGGGCCAGCCGGTGATCGCGGAGTAGAACGCCGCGAGCGCACGCGAGTCCGGGCAGTCCAGGGCGACGAGCTGGAATCGCGCGATCGCCATCAGGCCTCCGGCATCGCCAGCGGGCCGGTCTTGGCCTGCGGGAAGTAGTCCTGGCCGATGCCGGACGTGCGCTTGGGGATCATCACGGTGCGTAGCCACGACACGACCTCGTCGCCGTCCTGATTGAGGCCGCGCGTCTTCATGGTGATGATGCCCATCTCGGGCCGCGAGGAGCTCTCGCGCTTGTCGAGGCAGATGCTCTCGGCGTAGATCGTGTCGCCGATGTAGACCGGGTGGGTGAGCTTGATGTCGGTCCAGCCGAGGTTGGCGACGGCGTTCTGGCTCATGTCGATCACCGACAGGCCGAGCACGAGGGCCACCGTCAGGCCGGAGTTGACGATGATCCGACCGCCCGTGATCGGGTTGGACTCCGCCAGGTGGGCGTTGAAGTGGTTCTGGTTGGTATTGCACGTGAGCAGGGTGAACCACGTGGAGTCGGCCTCGGAGATGGTCCGTCCGAAGGGGTGCTGGTAGGTGTCGCCGACGGCGTAGTCCTCGAAGAATCGCCCCAATTGGGCAGGGTGCACGGTGGCCATGCCCCCATCCTGCCCGTAGGCGCCCGGTGGCCTCATCGGGCCCCAGGGGAGAGAATCGACCATGACCTCCGACGCGTCCACCACCTCCGTCGAGGCCGCCGCGCGCGTCGGCTCCGCCGTGCAATCGGTCATCTCGGGCAAGCCGGAGACGGTGCGGCTCGCTGTCACCGTGCTGCTGGCCGGGGGTCACCTGCTCATCGAGGACGTCCCCGGCGTGGGCAAGACGATGCTCGCCAAGTCCCTCGCGCGGGCGCTGGGCTGCTCGGTACGCCGCATCCAGTTCACCCCGGACCTGCTGCCCGGTGACGTCGTCGGCGTGAGCGTGTTCAACCGCGAGACACGCGACTTCGAATTCAAGCCGGGCGCTGTGTTCGCCAACATCGTGCTGGCCGACGAGATCAACCGGGCGCCCCCGAAGACCCAGGCGGCGATGCTCGAGGCGATGCAGGAGCACCGGGTCACGGTCGTGGGCAAGACCTTCACG
>JALQSY010000341.1 GCA_023264215.1 Candidatus Nanopelagicales bacterium | reverse complement strand
GTCGTCGCCGGCATGGCCGTCGGCGAAGTGCTCCTCGACCTCCTGCCGGACCACACCCTCTGGCACCGGGAAGTCGGCGAGTTGCAGGAGTGCGTCATGGACCTTGCCGCGCGCCTGCATGCCCTGCTCCAGGACGCGCACGCGGCCCAGTCGAGCGCGGAGGTCGTCGCGGAGCTCGGCGATGGTGTCGAACTCCGAGGCCAGCTGTGCGAAGTCGTCGTCCGGGGCCGGCAGGTTGCGCTCGCGGACGGCCGAGACCGTCACCTTGACGGTGAGGGGCTGTCCGGCGTACTCGCCTGCCTCGGGCGTGAACTCGAAGGTGCGCTCCTCGCCGGCCGTCGCGCCGCGCACGGCGTCGTCGAAGCCGGGGAGCATGCCGTCGGTGCCGAGCTCGTAGGACAGGGCGTGCCCGGAGAGATCCTCGATCGATCCACCATCGGCGCCGTAGCCGAAGAGGTCGACCAGCAGTACGTCGCCGTCTGCCGCGGCCCGCTCCACCGGGGCGAGCGAGGCGAAGCGACCGCGCAGTCCCGTGAGCTGCTCGTCGACGTCATCGTCGGACACCTCGGCGTCGTCGACCTCGACGACGATGCCGGAGTAGTCCGGCAGATCGAACTCAGGCCGTACGTCGACCTCGGCCGTGAACGTGAGCGACTGGCCGTCGGCGATCTCGGTCACGTCGACCTCGGGACGGCCCAGCGGGACGACCGCGTTTTCGCGCAGCGCCTCCTCGTAGGCCTTGGGGAGCACGTCGTTGACCGCCTCCTCGAGGACCGCCGCCCGTCCGACTCGCTGGTCGATGATGCGGGCAGGGACCTTGCCCTTGCGGAAGCCGGGGATCGACACCTGCTTGGCGATGGCGGCGTAGGCAGCGTCCAGACTCGGCGCGAGCTCGTCGAAGGGCACCTCGACCGTGAGCTTCACACGGGTCGGGCTGAGGGTTTCGGCGGTGCTCTTCACGGATGTCTCCTACGGCTGATGAGTCCGGTCAGCCTACTTGCCGGCCTCGGCCGCGGACTCGTGGGCGCCTCACCATGGCTCGCCCCATCGCGCGAGGCGACAGTTGTCCGCGTTTCCGCGCTGCAGAACGCGGCTTCGCGTCGTCTCGCTGGTCGGGGTACCCGGATTTGAACCGGGGGCCTCCTGCTCCCAAAGCAGGCGCGCTACCAAGCTGCGCCACACCCCGCGTGCCTGCATTCGCGCAGGCGACGTCAGTCTAGGGGCGATGGATGCACCGGCCGTCAGGGGCGCTGGTCAGGGGCGCGAAGTGCATCCATGTGAGCGGGTACCCTTAGGGCTCGCACGTTCGCGGGTGTAGCTCAATGGTAGAGCCCCAGCCTTCCAAGCTGGTGGTGCCGGTTCGATCCCGGTCACCCGCTCCAACGGGGCGGGTGCATCCGATCGGGAGGAGCCCGCAGGGCGACGGACCCGGTCACCCGCTCCAACGCCAACTTGAAAAACGACCGTTCGTCACGGTTTCGGCCTGCTAAAACC
>JALQSY010000340.1 GCA_023264215.1 Candidatus Nanopelagicales bacterium | reverse complement strand
AAGACGTGACCGATGTTCAAAATCGGGTTGAACGGGTCGCCGCCGAGCGCTTGAATCGCCCCCTTCTGCTCGTTCGCCACGGCCATCAAGGCCTGGACGTCGCGGTCCCGGTTGCCGGTGCCGAGGCCCGTGTTGACGACGACGTCCATGCCGGCGTCCCAGGCGCGGGGGTCGACCTCGACCTCCTTGCCGGCGATGCGCAGCTTGCGGGCGCGGTCCTGGTGGCGCACGAACAGCTTGAGGATGGCCTTGAAGATACGGGCCATGCCGCCGCAATTGGCGATGTTCTGCGCGTACTCGTCAACCTTGCTGTGCATCGCCGACTGAGCGATGTTCGCCGCCGTGGCGCTCTGGTTCTGGAGCGCGTCGGCATTCTGTGACTGCGAGCGCACCGAGACGCCCGTGCGCTTCTCTGTGACCACGTCGATCTGGTCAAGCAGCGGCACCACGTTCGGCGCGATGAACTCCGAACGGACCGGGGTCATCGGGGCCTTGCCGGCGCGGCGCATGAGAACGTCGCCGAACTTGCGGTCATAGACCGCGTCGATGTTGACGTAGGCGTTCTCCTCGACCTCCACCGCCGGGACGAGCGTCATGTAGAGGTTGTCGAGGACGCCGCGCCAGCCGACCGTCTTGATGCGCTGGAGGTCGCCGATTTTTTCGTAGAGGCCACGGCCGCGCCAGGTGTGGGGGCGCGGCTCGGGCACGATGTCGGCGAAGGGCACGTCATCCGACCAGGGCTCATCGAGGAGGAGCTTACGCCCGCCTTCTGCGCCTGCCATGATGACGCGCCGCCGCTCGGCAATGCCGTCCCCGTCCGCATCGACGAGGATGTAGCACTCGTAGACCTCGATCAGCTCAGTCGACTCGTCGGGCGCCTTGTCCACATACCAGCGATACTGGTCGCGGATGGTGTCCTCGATGTCGTCGATGTCCTGGTGCGAGGGGATGCCCTTGACGAGTTCCGCGTCGTAGCCGTCCTCGATGAGCTGAGAGCGGGTGGCGGTGTACTTGTGCGCGATGAAGCGCACCGTCTCGTCGATGGTCGTGGCGTTGCGGTCGAGGAGGAACTCCTCGCCGGGGATACAGCGCAGGCGCAGGCGGCCGGCGGTGACGAGGCGGCGGATCTTGACGTCGTGCAGCATCGGCTGCTGCATCGGGGCCATCATGCCCATGCCGCCAAGAGCCGCCATCATCGCGGCCATCGGATCGGAGCCGCCCTGCTGGGCCGCAGGGGGCGCGCCAGGAGCCATGGGAGCCGCACCAGGGGCCATCGGAGGCTGGGGCGGTGCAGGCATGGCCGCGGGCAGCTGCGGCGGCTGTGGCGCGCCTAGGGCCGGCGCAAGGGCCGTGTCGTCATCCTCCTCCTCGACGTCCTCCGCCGGCTCGGCGTCGTCAGCCACCAGCGCATCGCCGTCCTCGCCCGTTGCGGCGTCCGGGTCGGTGTCGCCCGCCTCGCTCGGCTCGCCGTCAACCGGATAGGCTATGTCTTCTAGGACTTCATC
>JALQSY010000033.1:13071-13329 GCA_023264215.1 Candidatus Nanopelagicales bacterium | reverse complement strand
TCTACATCCGCGTCGGCGCCCCCTGGTACTGGGTCGATCGACTGGACTGGTCGCGCGAGCAATGGAGCGACTGGACCGACCGCCCAACTCACCACCTCATGGTGTGCCGGCGCGACGGCGACGACGCCGGGTACGCCGAACTGGAGGAACAGGGCGACGGACAGGTCGAGATCGCGTACTTCGGCCTGCTGCCCGAGTCCATCGGTCGAGGACTGGGCCGATGGTGGCTCGCTGAGGTGCTCGCGCAGGCCTGGCGCC
>JALQSY010000033.1:0-13061 GCA_023264215.1 Candidatus Nanopelagicales bacterium | reverse complement strand
TCACGAGTGTGGGTGCACACGTGCACGCTCGACGGGCCCGCGGCCCTGGCCACCTACACCGGCCGCGGACTGCGGCCCTTCACCCGCGAGGTCGAGTGGCGGATGCCGGACGCGCCCGCAGACATGCCTAGGGTGGGCCCGTGAGCATCCCGCAGCCACCCGAGGACCCAGCAGCTCCCCCGCCCCAGGCCCAGCCGGTCCCTCCTCCTGGCTACGCACCCCCGCCCGGCTACCCCCCGCCCGGCTACGCACCCCCACCCGGCTTCCCGCCGCCGGCGTACCAGGCTCGACCCAGGAACAACGGCCTGGCGGTCGCCTCGATGATCCTGGGCATCCTCGGCCTCACGATCGGCCTGTGCCTGCTGTTCTTCCCCGTCATGCCCATTCTCGCCGTCATCTTCGGGCACGTGAGCCTTGGCCAGATTCGTCGGACCGGTGCGGCCGGCCGCGGCTATGCCATCGCGGGACTGGTCACGGGGTACGTCGGCATCGCCCTGGCCGTCCTGTGGATCATCGGGGCCATCATCGGCACGTTCACCTCGCCGGTCCCGACCTTCTGATCCCCCATGTCACGCAGGGGCCTGGCTCTCTTCATCGCGCTCTCGATCATCTGGGGCACGCCGTACCTGTTCATCCGCATCGCCGTCGAGTACGTCGAGCCCTCGGTCATGGTCGCGCTCCGCGTGGCCCTGGCCGCGCTGCTGCTCCTGCCGGTCGCGCTCGCTCGCGGGCAGTTCCGTGGCATCCGGCCCTACCTCCCGTGGATCGGTGTCTTCGCGGTGGTCGAGATCACCGGCCCCTTCCTCATGCTGGGCTACGCCGAGACCGTGCTCGCGAGTTCCACCACAGCACTCCTCATCGCCGCGGTGCCCATCGTCGCCGCTGTCCTCGCCCGCTCGCTGGGACTCGACGCCCGACTCGGCGGCGTCCGCGTGCTCGGCCTCGCGGTCGGCATCAGCGGCGTCGCCCTGCTGGTGGGACTGGACATCCCGGGGAATCAATGGTGGGCGGTCGGCGCCGCGGCCATCACGGTGCTCGGCTACGCCCTCGGCCCGATCGTCATCTCCACCAAGCTCGCAGACGCCCCGCCGCTGGC
The DNA here is from genome assembly GCA_023264215.1 of Candidatus Nanopelagicales bacterium. Next base: position 11,965 of record JALQSY010000033.1, on the reverse strand, counting down.
CGTGATCAGCCTGGCGCTCGCCGCCAATGCCGTCGTCTACGCACCCATCGCGTGGGTGCAGCGCCCGACGCAGCCGGTGCCCGCGAGCGCCTGGTGGTCCATCGCCGTCCTCGGCGTACTCGCCACCGCCATCGCGTTCCTCGTCTTCTTCGCGCTCGTGGCCGAGGTGGGACCGTCCCGCATGACCGTAATCACCTTCGTCAATCCCGCGGTCGCCGTGCTCCTCGGCGTGATCGTGCTGAGCGAACCGATCACGTGGGGCCTGGTGCTGGGGTTCCCGCTGGTGCTGCTGGGCTCCTATCTCGCCACCAGGCCCGATCGGAATCCGGCGGCAGCGGTCGAGGACTCACCCCACGCCTGAGCGGACTACGCCTGGGTCGCCAGCCGCGCATCGACGCTCTTCGCGACGTAGTGGTCGGCGAAGAACGAGGCGAAGGGGATCGTGCCGGCTAGGAGCACCGCGACGGTCCGGACGACGCTGAAGCGCATGCGGAACGACACATCAAGGCCGGCAGCGACGTAGAGGACGTAGAGCCAGCCGTGCGCCTGCCATCCGAGGGCGTAGATCGTCGCGAGGATTCCCTCCTCGGTCATCCCGAAGACGTACTTCAGCGGCAGGAAGATCACGGACATCACCGCGAGGAGAACGCCCGTGACCCACGCCATGATCCGGAAGCGCACGAGCGCGCCATGCAGGCCCTTCATGATTCCAGGCTATCCGCCTACGCCGCCGACGCTCGCCGGGCGTGCGTCACGACTCCGCGCCGTCCGACGCGTGCTCGATCGGGCTGCGGCGCACGACCCATAGCCACCACATCACCCAGACGAAGCCGGCGAAGACGAACCACTGCAGCGTGTACGCCGCATTCTGGAGCGGGAAGGGCACGTCAGCGGTCTGCACGGTGAGGGGGACCGGCAGCGGCGCGGGTTCCGATGGCGGATCCTGCTCGGCCAGCACCAGCACGAGCGAGAGCACAGGAGTGCCCCACGCCTGCTCGATCTCACTGCGGGATATCGCGACGAGGCGGCCGTCCGGCCGGAGAGCGCGATCGGCGTAGAACTCCTCGAAGGGCTGCAGCGCCCCGCGCAGTGCGACCGCGTTGACCGGGATGTCGACCGCCGGCCCGGTCGGCGATTCGACCCACCCTCGCAGCACGGCGACGGTCGTGCCATCGACGACGAACGGCGTGATGACCCAATCGCCTGGACGTCCCTCGAGCTCACGCTGCGCGACGAGGAACTGACCCTCGGTCGCGTAGGCGCCGACGGCCGTCACCGGCCGTCCCACCGACGACGCGGGGAAGCCCTCGACCGTCGCTGCCTCGAGGACGGGGATCGGGTCCGCGAGTGCTGCCCGCTCCGCCTCGAGGATGTCCCGAGTCCGCGAGCCCTGCCACAGGCCGGCGACGACGCACATGACGGACAGCACGACCGCGATCACCGTGAGTGCAACGGCACGGGCACTGACGCTCATGTCAGCGTTGCTCGTCGGCCCCGCGCTCCTCGGCCTCCTCGGTGAGCTGGGCGTCCTCGGCACGCTCGGCATCACCGGGACCCGCCGGGAGCGATGGATCGACCTTCGCGATCTGCTTGCGCATCGACCGGTAGAGCAGCACGATCGCGATGACGAGGAAGACCACCGAGATGAGCGCCAGCAGCCCGGGGGTCACGCGGGACGGATCGATCGGCGGCTCGGCCGGCAGCGGACTCGGCAGCGGGCTTTCCTCGAGCAGCAGCGCAGCAAGGGCTCGGTCCATGGATCCCATCATTCCTGGATCACCCCGGCGAAGAGATCCGACTCCGGCAGGACCGTCTCCACGTGGGAGATCGCCAGGTGATAGTCCTCCGTGGGCCACAGGGCACGTTGCATCTCAAGGGGCACGGCGAACCACATGCCGTCCGGATCCACCTGAGTGCGGTGTGCGCGAAGCGCGTCATCGCGCACGGTGAAGTAGTCGTCGACCGGGACTCGGGTGGTGACGCGGTCCTCCTCGCCCTCGTCCCAGTCGTCGAGCCACTCGGCGTACGGCGACTCACGGCCTGATGCGACGAGCGCCTCGTGGAATGTCACCACCCGCTCGCGCGTGAACGCCATGTTGTAGTACAGCTTCAGCGGCTGCCACGCGGGCCCGGCCTCCGGATAGGCGGCAGGATCGGCAGCCCGGGTGAAGGCCTCCATCGAGACCTCGTGGCAGCGGATGTGATCGGGGTGCGGGTAGCCGCCGTTCTCGTCGTACGTCGTGATGACATGCGGCCGGAACTCGCGGACCAGGCGCACGAGCGGTGCCGAGGCGACCTCCAGGGGCAGATCGGCGAAGCAGCCGCTGGGCAACGCCGGCTTGGGGTCGCCCTCCGGGAATCCGGAGTCCTCGAAGCCGAGCCACGCGTGATCGACACCCAGGATGCGCACCGCCTCGGCCATCTCCTGTCGGCGGACCTCGGCGATCCCCAGCTCATCGACGTCGGCCTGCGCAGCCGCGTTGAGCACGTCGCCCCGCTCGCCGCCCGTGCAGGTGACGACCAGGACATGCACCCCCTCCTTGACGTAATGGGCGAGGGTCGCGGCTCCCTTGCTCGACTCATCGTCAGGGTGCGCATGGACGGCCATGAGGCGCAGGGGCTCGGACACCCGGCTAGTCTCGCAAGGGTCATCGGATAGCGCGACGGGAGGTGGCATGGGCAGCGCGATCGACGGACGCAGTCTGCCTGCGGACCTCCAAGCGCGCTACGGCGTGGGACGGCGCCCCTGGCTGGCCATCTCGGCGGGCGTCGTGGGGATCATCGCCTTCGTCGTCGCCCTTGCCTTCGTGACGCTCAACCTGCTGTCCCCTCAGGTCACCTTCCAACTGCTGGCGTGGCGGGACGTGTCACCGGACCGGGTCGACGTCACGTTCGAGGTACGACGGTCGGCGGAGTGGGATGTCTACTGCGTCCTGCGCGCGCAGGATGAGTCCCGGGCCGACGTGGCCTACACCGTCGTCGCGATTCCACGGGGCACGCCGTACGAGCAGATCACCTACTCGCTTCGGACCATCGCACCGGCCTTCATCGTCGAGGTCCTCGCCTGCGAGGCGGGGGCCGCGCCGGAGCGCGTGGTCCCTCCGCAGTTCCCGCCCGGCGTCGTGCCTCCCGAACAGCCGTGGACGCCGTAGCGGCGTACCCTTGGGCGATGAGCACCGACATCACCTGGCTCACGCAGGAGGCCTTCGATCGGCTCGAGGCCGAACTCCAGGAGCGATCAGGTCCGCGCCGCAGCGAGATCACCAAGCGCATCGAGGCAGCGCGCGAGGAAGGCGACCTGAAGGAGAACGGCGGCTATCACGCGGCCAAGGAGGAGCAGGGCAAGAACGAAGCCCGCATCCGACAGCTCAAGCAACTGCTCGAGAACTCCCGCATCGGTGCGCCGGAGGCCGAGCACGACGAAGTCGCGCCCGGCAAGGTCGTGACGGTGCGTTTCGTCGATTTCGGCGACGAGGAGACATTCCTGCTCGGATCACGCGAAGAGGCCGCGCACGCCTCGGTCGAGGTCTACTCGCCCACCTCGCCCCTCGGCCAGGCCGTGCTCGGCTCACGCGTCGGCGACACCGTGTCGTACGAGCTCGCCAACGGCAAGAAGGTCTCGGTCGAGATCGTGGGCGCGCAGCCCTACGCCGGCTAGCGGCTCGTCGAGGTGCGGTAGCGGCGCACGGCGAGCGGCGCGAAGATCGCGATCAGCACCGCGCACGAGATCAGGGTGTACGCGATCGGGTTCTGCTGCGGCCAGGCGTCCCCGACGATGCCCGTGGGATTGCCGAAGAGCTCTCGGGTCGACAGGACCAGCGACGAGATCGGATTCCACTGTGCGATCGGCTGGAGCCATCCGGGCATCGAGGTGATCGGCACGAAGGCGTTGGACAGGAAGGTCAGCGGGAAGAGCCAGACCAGCCCTGCCGTGTTGGCGGTCTCCGGGTTGGGCATGTAGAGCCCGATCCACGAACCGATCCAAGACACCGTGTACGCGAAGAGCAGGAGCAGGGCGTAGGCGTAGATCGCGTTGAGTACCCCGTCGTTGATGCGCCACCCGATGATGAGGCCCGTGACGCTCAGCACGAAGAGCACGAGGATCTGTCGGGTCGCATCGGCGAACGTGCGTCCGATCAGCACGCCCCCGGATGCCATCGGCAGCGAGCGGAAGCGGTCGATGATGCCGCGCTTCATGTCCTCGGCCAGGCCCACGGTCGCGGCCGCGGATGCGAAGGCGACGGTCTGGCCGAAGATGCCGGGCATGAGGTACTGCCGGTAGACACTCGCATCCGGCGCCGACGTCGGATCCGATCCGGGAATCGGAATCGCACCGCCGAAGACGAAGGCGAAGAGCAGGACGAAGATCACCGGCTGGACGATGGAGAAGAAGAGGAGCTCGGGGACGCGGATCGTCTGGATCAGGTTGCGTCGCGCGACGACGAGTCCGTCATGCAGGCTCCAACCGAGGATCGGCCGGCTGCGCATGGGTACGGCGGGGGCGCTCATGCCTGCTCCTCCTCGGCGGCGTGACCGGTCAGGGTCAAGAACACGTCATCGAGCGTTGGTCGGCGCAGCGCGACATCGGCGATGGCCACGTGCGCTGCGTCGAGCGCGCGGACCGCCTCCACGAGGGTGAGCGAACCGCCGACGACGGGCGCCACCACTCGCGAATCCTCGGCGTCGACGGTGACGTCGCCGGTCGCCACGGGTCGCAGCGCCTGCGCGGCGACCTGGAGCTGGGAGGAGTCCGCGACCGCGACCTCGAGTCGGTCACCGCCGACCTGATCCTTGAGCACGTCGGACGTCCCCTGCGCGATCACCTTGCCGTGATCGATGACGACGATCTCCTCGGCGAGCTGATCGGCCTCCTCGAGGTACTGCGTCGTGAGCAGCACGGTCGTCCCGTCGGCGACGAGATCGGTGATGACCTCCCACAGGCCGAGGCGCGAGCGCGGATCCAGGCCGGTTGTCGGCTCGTCGAGGAAGAGCACGCGGGGCTTCGCGATCAGGCTGGCCGCGAGATCCAGGCGTCGCCGCATGCCGCCGGAGTACGTGCGCAGCGATCTGTCCGCCGCGTCGACCAGGTCGAAGCGCTCGAGGAGCTCCTGGCTGCGCTCCTTCACGTACGCCGACGGCAGGTGATAGAGGTCGCCGAACATGCGAAGGTTCTCGCGGCCCGTGAGGTACTCGTCGACCGCGGCGTACTGCCCGGTGAGGCCGATGATCCGGCGCACGGCGTTGGGCTTGCGCACGACATCGAGGCCATCGACCATCGCCACGCCCGAGTCCGGCTTGAGCAAGGTGGTGAGGATCCGCACCGTCGTGGTCTTGCCCGCGCCGTTGGGTCCGAGCAGCCCATAGACCGTGCCTTCCGGGACGCTCAGGTCGAGGCCGTCCAGCGCGACGACATCGCCGTACTTCTTGACGAGGCCGCGAGCCTCGATGATGTCCGACACGGTCCGAACGCTAGTCGTGCCTACTGCACCTCGGTGATCCGGTACCCCTTGTCGCGCAGGTGCTCGAGCAGTTGCTCTCGATGCTCGGCCCCGCGCGTCTCGAGGTCGATGGTGATCTCGACCTCGTCGACGGCCAGGCGGGGATTGGTCCGCAGGTGGGACACGTCGACCACGTTGGCATCCAGGGAGCCGATCTCCGCCAGGAGCGCCGCGAGAGAGCCTGGACGGTCCGGCACGTGCACCGTGATCTGGGTGAATCGGCCGCCGGCGGTGAGCCCATGGCGGATCACGCGCATCATCACCAGCGGGTCCACGTTGCCCCCGGACAGGACGGCCACGACGGGGGTCTCGAATGACGTCGGATCGTCGATGATCGCGGCGACGGCGGCCGCTCCCCCCGGTTCGACGACGAGCTTGGAGCGCTCGAGCAGCAGCAACTGGGCGCGCGCGAGCATGTCCTCGCTCACGACCCGGATGTCGCTGACGTAGCGCTGGATGATCTCGAAGGGCACATCCCCGGGACGACCGACGGCGATGCCATCGGCCATGGTGCGCATCGTGCGCAGCGGGACGGGGTGCCCCGCGAGGAGCGAGGGAGGGTACGCCGCGGCACCAGCGGCCTGCGCCCCGATGACGCGCACGTCGGGACGCGACGATGCGACGGCGAGTGCCACGCCGGCGAGGAGCCCGCCACCGCCGGTGCACACGACGATGGTGCGCACGTCGGGCACCTGCTCGAGGATCTCCAGGCCGAGCGTGCCCTGCCCGGCGACGATGTCCGGGTGATCGAAGGGCGAGATGAAGAGCGCACCGGTCTGGTCGGCGAACGCCCGGGCCGCGATGATGGCCTCGTCCAGGGTCGCGCCATGGAAGCGGACGTCAGCGCCGTAGTCGCGCGTCGCGATGACCTTGGGCATGCTCGCCGAGCGCGGCATGAAGATCGTCGACGCGATGCCGAGCATCGAGGCGGCGAGGGCGACACCCTGCGCGTGGTTGCCGGCCGAGGCCGCCACGACACCTGCCGCGCGCTCCTCGTCGCTGAGCTGGCTGAGTCGGTTGTAGGCGCCGCGGATCTTGAAGGACCCCGCGCGCTGGAGGTTCTCCGTCGCCAGCCATGCGGGGCCGCCGACCCGGTCGGACAGCCATCGCGCCGAGTGCACGGGGAGCTGGCGGACGACGCCGTCGAGCCTGTCTGCAGCGGCCTCGATGTCGGCCAGGCTCACCTTGTCGGTCACGGGCGCATCCTGGCAGATGTCGGACCCGTCGATCCCGGCAACCGCCCCCTGGGCGACACTGATCGGGTGAGTTCGACTGAAGCCGACATCCGTGGCGCCGCACGTGTTGCCAGGCAGCGCGTCTACCACTCCGACGTTCCGATACCTCATGACCGACGACGCGACATCAGCCGGCCGCCGGGGCCGAATCGCCTCCAGGCCCTGTGGGGCATGACGAAGTCCGGCGCCGCCCCGTGGTTCATGGTCGACATCGAGCGCGAATACACGCCGTTGGCTCACATGCGCCTCATGGGCGACCACATCTACGCGCTGACGGATCCGTCGGCCATCGTCGAGGCCTTCATCTCCCACGGTCGGGAGACCATGAAGGGGCGCGGCCTCCAGGGCGCGAAAGCCGTCCTGGGCAATGGCCTGCTCACGAGTGACGGTGACGTGCACCTGCGCCATCGGCGCCTGGTGCAACCGGCCTTCCACCGGCAACGCGTCGCCTCGTACGCCAGGGACATGGCCGCCCTGACCGATGAGCACGAGCGGACCTGGCGCGATGGCGAGACCCTCAACATGCAGGCGGACATGTCCACGCTCACCCTGGCCATCGTCGGTCGCACTCTCTTCGGCGCCGACCTCAGCGGTGACGCCCACGAGGTGGGCGAATCCCTGGGCGCCCTGCTCGACGGCATGGGCCGCTACCTGGCCCTGGGACCCCGGGTGCTCAGCGTGCCCGCCCCCGGACGCAGCCGTGCGCTCGCGGCTTCCACGCGCATCGATCAGATCGTGCACCGCATCATCGCCGAGCATCGAGCGCAGGGCGACACCGGCGACATGCTGAGCCTGCTCCTGGAGGCTCAGGAGGACGGGCAGGGATTCAGTGACGAGCAGGTCCGCGACGAGGCGGTCACCTTGATCCTCGCCGGCCACGAGACGACGGCCATGGCGCTGACCTGGACCTGGATGCTCCTCTCGCAGCATCCGGAGCGCGCCGAGTGGCTGCACGAGGAACTCGACACGGTCCTCGGCGGCCGTACGCCCACGATGGAGGACATGGGGCAGCTTCCCCGCTCGCACGCTGTCATCGCAGAGGCCATGCGCCTCTACCCACCCGTCTGGCTCCAGGGTCGCCGCATGCTCGCTGACATCGAGGTCGACGGCTGGACGATCCCTCGCGGAGCACTCGCATTCGCCAGCCAGTTCGCCCTGCACCGCAGCCCGCGGTGGTGGGAGTCATCCCTGGCCTTCCGTCCGCAGCGTTGGATCAGCGCCGAAGGCGACTTCAGCGAGGACGCACCCGGCCAGCCGCGGGGCGCATGGTTCCCCTTCGGCTGGGGCAACCGCCGCTGCATCGGCGAGCAGTTCGCGTGGACCGAGGCGACACTCGTGCTCGCAACCCTCGCGCAGCGCTGGACGCCGCAACTGGTACCCGGGATCCGGATCGAGCCCATGCCCGCCGTGACCCTGCGCCCGCGCGCGGGCATGCCGATGACCCTCCGGCGCCGCTAGGCGCTGAGCCCGGGCCCCTTGGCGGAGATGCCCTTGGCGCTCGTGGTCCGCGCTCGGTCGGCCGCCTCGCGTCCGGCGCGCGAAGCGCTGCCGCCACGCCTGCTGACCCCTCCGGAGTAGCCCGACCAGCGGCCCCGGGCGGTCGACGACTGGCGGTAGAAGCTGCGCACCTCCGACTCCTTGCTGCGCAGCACCAGCGCCCCCGTCGTGGCCACGGCCTTGCCACCGGGCACGTCAGCCGGGATGTCGACGCGCTGGCGCTCGGCCTCGGCAAGCACCTCGTCGCGCGCCTGCTGCAGACGATCCTCGATGCGGTCGATGAACGCCCGATAGAACGCCGCGCGCGCGGTCTGCGCCGTGTGCGGCTTGCGCCAGCCGTCACGGGTGACGTAGGTGTCGCCCTTCCACTCCCCCACGGCGAGCCAGGTGCCGGCCGAGGCGGTCATCTGGGTCGCGAGCGAGCCGAAGAGCGCCTCGGCGAGCTCGATATCGCTCGGCATGCCGTAGGCGATGACATAGGTCGAGTTGTGCGCGATGTCGACCTGCAGTGAATTGCACCGCCCCACGACGACGAAGAGCGTGACCAGGTGGGTGTTGGCGCGCTTGCCCCTCTCGCCGATCGTGATCGTCACGCTCGTGGGCTGCTCGCGCGCCTCGCGCCGGGCGGTGAGCGCCCGGGCCACGGCGAGATCCACGCTCGCCTGTGTCGCGAGCGCCTGCGCCTTGGCGAGATACGCCTCAGCCTCGTGGGCGTTGTCACTGCGCTCGGCCTTGGCCAGCAGCGCGGCGATGCGATCGAGGTGGCTCATCGGGTCCTCACCGCGACAGGCACCCGTGCACCGTCGAAGGCCGCGCGGAGCAGCAGCGCCGCCTCCGGGCCGAGGACGATCTCGACCAGGCGGAGCTCCTCGCCGCAGAACTCCGGTCCGTGCGGAGCGACGCCCGGATGGGCGCAGGCGACCAGGTGATGGGTGATCTCATGGAGCACGACCGACTCCCGTGCGGCCCAGCGCTCCCCGACCGCCCCGGCAAGGGGAAGCGCGATGACGCCATCGGCGTAGTGCGCCCTGCCCGTGCCGCGGCGCTCGCGGACGCGCACGCGCCCGGCACCCGGCCACTGCGTGACCACGCCGATCAGGGCCAGGACGGCATCGACGTACGCCTGGACGGAATCGATGTCGGCGAACCGGCGCTCCACGGGGATCTGCAGGGGCGAGCCGAAGAAGTCGATGCTGCCCCCGCGGGCGAGCTGGCGCGCCCACTGCTCCTCGGCGGCGTAGACCGCGGAGCGGTGCTGGTCCTTGGGGGTCACTGGCACACCGTAATTCGTCGCCGGGCGCAGCGGTCAATGCCGCGCGGGGACCTGTGGATGCGTCAGGCCGGCCCCAGCAGGTCACGGAGTTCCGCATCGAGCCTGGCCACGTCGAACTCCGCGTCCCAGTCCGCGGGCCGGCTCACCTCGGCGGGAGACTCCCGGGCAATGGTCGGGTCGACGACCAGGAGAACGGCGGTGAAGCCGTGCAGATGGTTGGCACCGCCCACCGGCCCGATCTCGCCGGCAGCGAAGAAGCCTCCGACGGCCGTCGTCCCCAGGCCCTCGCGCACGATCCCGGCATCGTGATCGGAGCTCGTGAACATCGCGCCACCGCGCCCATTGCACGTGACGAGGTAGGCGCCGACCGCCGCGCCATCGCGCCCGACGAGACCGACGACCGTGCGCAGGTCGGCGTCGGCGGAGTCGGCGTCCCGCAGGTGCAGCCGCACCATCGAGCCCACCGCGACGTCATCCCCAACGGAGACGGCACCGGTCTGCGCATCGACGCCGAGGATGCCTCGGATCACGAAGTCGGCAGCCTGTCCCCCATCGATGCGGTCGTCGCGTGCGACACCGACGTGAAGGCCGCGCACCGCGAGCGCCTGGTCCTCCGAATCCAAGCCGGCCACGACGTCACGCAGTCGCTCGAGAGCAGGCCGTCCGGCGAGCTGGTGCACCGTCATCCCCTCGCTGGCCGTCACGGTCATGGGGTCGCCCACCGGACGGCATCCCTGGCTGACCACGACACGCACGGGCGCACTCGCGTCGAGGACGACGCCTACGCCGCCGTTGTCGAAGACCGCCCCGTCGAGCAGGAGCCGGGACTCGCCGCGTCGCCGCCCGCCGGAGACCAGCCCACCGACGACGGGCAGCGCCCCGTCGACGCGGGTGAACGCCGCGACCACCTCGTCGGCCGGAAGCGTCCACGGGTCTGCCAGGAGCAGCGCCAGGCGGTCGTCGTCGCGGAGCTCGGGCAGTCCGGTGATAGCGAGTCCGCCGTTCGGGGCTGGCACGGTCGCCAGGCGGAATGCCCGCACCTCGGTGTCCGGCAGGTGCGCGAGCCACACGGATACGGCCGGCTCCATCTCGACGGAGGCGAGTTCGCCGATCACCCCGTGGGAATTCGACCCGATGACCACGCAGGCGGGTGCGACCTCGTCGAGCAGGGCCGCCGCATGCGCGAGCGCGCGGCCGGCGGCAAGCGCCTCACCGGGGGCGCTCACCTCGACGATCGCGAGGTCCGGCGGCGCCCCGAGATCCTCGACGGCCGCACGGATGGCGTCCGGGACGGCGGAGTCCAGCCCCCGGCGCAGGGCGACAGAGCACCGGGCAATGCTCGGGGCTCCGGGCGCCATGGAACCCATCCTGACGTACGGTCAGGACATGACGAGCCTGGAACCCGCAGATCTCCCGCGCACGCTCGGAGCCCTCCGGGCCAGCGGCTACCAGTCGCGGCCTGTCAAGGAGGAGATCCGCGCCAACCTCGCCGCACGCCTCGCGGCGGGTCAGCCGACGCTGCCGGGCATCGTGGGCTTCGACCAGACGGTCATCCCGCAGGTCGAGCGCGCCCTCCTCGCGGGACACGACATGGTGCTTCTCGGCGAACGCGGGCAGGGCAAGACCCGGCTGATCCGCACGCTGGTGGGCCTGCTCGACGAGTGGATGCCGATCATCGAGGGCTCGGAGGTGAACGACGATCCGATGGCTCCGGTGAGCGCCTACGGCCGTCGCGTCGTCGCCGAACTCGGCGATGACACGCCCGTCGCCTGGAAACATCGCAGCGAGAGGTACGGCGAGAAGCTGGCGACGCCGGACACGTCCGTCGGCGACCTCGTGGGCGATGTCGACCCGGTGAAGGTGGCCGAGGGACGCACCCTGGGCGATCCGGAGACGATCCACTTCGGCCTCGTCCCGCGCACCAATCGCGGGATCTTCGCGATCAACGAACTCCCCGACCTCGCCGAGCGCATCCAGGTCTCCCTGCTCAACGTCCTGGAGGAACGCGACATCCAGGTGCGCGGCTACACGCTGCGCCTACCCCTCGACCTGCTCGTCGTGGCGAGCGCGAACCCCGAGGACTACACGAATCGCGGGCGCATCATCACGCCGATGAAGGATCGCTTCGGTGCGGAGATCACGACTCACTACCCCTACGACGTTCAGCATGAGGTCGACCTCATCGCGCAGGAGGCAGACCTCGTCGCTGTCGTGCCCATGCACCTTCTCGAGGTCATCGCGCGCTTCACGCGCCTGGTGCGAGAGTCCGGCGCGGTCGATCAGCGAAGCGGCGTGTCCGCGCGATTCGCGATCGCGGCCGCCGAGGCGCTGGGCGGTGCCGCGCTGCGGCGTTCGGCCATCACCGGTGACGAGGCGGTCGCGCGCATCGGGGACCTCGCGGGGGTCGTGCCCTCCCTGCGCGGCAAGGTGGAGTTCGAGGTCAGCGAGGAGGGGCGCGAGGA
>JALQSY010000339.1 GCA_023264215.1 Candidatus Nanopelagicales bacterium | reverse complement strand
CGCTATTTTATTTATCACCCTCTTGGTCGGAATTTTGAAAGGGGGTGGGGGTATCTGATTGGGAATGGGTTGATTCGTGGGGAATAGGTTGGGGATTGGATAGATCGTGGGGAATAGTATGCACATGCGAGGGGGACTCCGATTCGGCAGCCTGGGGGGTGGGGGAAGGGTGGGTTCCCTCTAATTCCTGTATCAATGACGTGGGGTCTACGTCAATGGCGTTCGCCTTGAGCATGTCCGAGAGCATGTCCATGATCTGTATCCTGGCGGATTCGCTCGATGAAACATGGGTGATTTCTTTGCGATCAACGAAGGCGCTGACCTCAGCGACGGTTCCCAATACTTTCGCCGCCGCTACGCGTTGCGCGTGTTTTGCTTCTGGATCGATCAGCCGACCAGGTCGCCCTCGACGGTGCCGGTCGAGACGAACTCGCCGTTCCGCCACTCGCTGGTCTCGATGATGCCGCGCGACGGCTCGCCGCCGCCCTCACGCACCTCGATCATGTTGAGCGGGCCACCGACCGCGCTCTGGTAGGCGATGGTCTGCCCGTCGTCGAGGAAGCCCTTGCACTCCTCGAACGTCGTGCACTCGTTGTCGCCCTGGGTGACCGCGATCATGTTGTCACGGATGTCCGCGGACGCCGTCGAGCCCGCCGCGACCGCCGACAGCGCGATGAGGTTCACGCAGTCGTAGGCGTTCGGCGAGAACAGGAAGTCCACGAGGTCCGGGTTGAAGGCGAGGAGACGCGCCTCGAAGTCCGGCGGCACGATGGCCGTCGGAGCCGTGAAGCGCATGCCCTCGAGCACGTCGGCCGACGGGAAGTTGTCGGCGAACGCCGCACCCGCGATGCCGTCCGCACCGAAGATCGAGTCGGCCGCGATGCCGGCGGCCAGCAGGCCCTGCACGATCTGCGCGCCCTCGACGAAGCTGATCACCACGTGCGCGTCCGCGCCCGAGCCGACCATCGCGTCGACGACGGAGTCGAAGGTGCCGGCCTCCGGGTCGTAGGACTCGGAGAGGGCGACCGTGGCGCCACGGGCCTCGAGGCCCGCGACCGTCTCCTCGAGGAACGGCACGCCGTAGTCGTCCGCACGGGCGACGACGGCGACGTTGGTGTAGCCCGCGTTCACGACGAGGTCAGCGAGGACCGGCGCCTGGAGCACGTCGCTCGGTGCCGTACGGAAGTAGTAGCCGTTGTCCGGCTGGGTCGTCAGGCCGATGCCCGTGTTGGACGGGGAGCACTGGACCACGCCGGCGCTCGTCACGTTCTCGATCACGGCCATCGTCATGCCCGTGGAGGCGGCACCGACGATCGCCTGGACGTCCGCGGCGAGGAGACGGCTGGCCTCCTCGGCGGCACGACCGGCGTCACCGGCCTCGTCACCGCTGAGCAGCTCGATCGGGTTGCCGAGCACGCCACCGGCGGCGTTGATCTCCTCGACGGCCATCTGCACGCCCGAGGTCATCGGGGGGCCGAGGAACGCGAGCTGCCCGGTCTCCGGGAGG
>JALQSY010000338.1 GCA_023264215.1 Candidatus Nanopelagicales bacterium | reverse complement strand
GAGGCGACCTGCGAGATCCTCAAGGGCAGCGATGCGGGCCGAGCCTGGATCGCCTCCTTCCAGGAGTCGGCCGAGCCGTGGTTCAACTTCTCCACCGGCTCGGGTTTCTATCACTCCGACAAGATCTGGATCGAGAACGTCGAGATCCCGTTCGACTTCATCAATGACTACATCGTCAAGTTGCAGGCAGGCGAGGATCTCGCACGTCCCATGGCTGCGATCCATGCCGAGCGCGATCGCGTCGTCTCGGAGTACTCCGAACTGCTGGCCACCGACGAGGATCGCGAGGCATTCCAGGCCAAACTCGGCCTCGCGCGCGTCGTGTTCCCCTACGTCGAGAACCACAACTTCTACGTCGAGCACTGGAGTCACTCGGTGATCTGGCGCAAGATGCGCCAGCTGGGCGAGGTCTTCGTCAAGGAGGGCTTCTGGAGCGAGCCCAACGACATCTTCTACCTCACGCGCACTGAGGTCGAGGACGCGCTGTGGGACTACTACGTCTCCTGGGCCACCCCGGAGCCTGCCGCAGGACCGGGTCGTTGGCCGGCCATCATCGACAAGCGCAAGGGCATCTGCGAGGCGCTGCGCAAGTGGAAGCCGGTCCCCGCGCTCGGTGCGCCGCCCGAGGTCATCACCGAGCCCTTCACCGTCATGCTGTGGGGCATCACCTCCGACAGCGTCGGGGCGTGGCTCGGCGGCGGCGACGCCAAGGAGGGCGAGCTGCGCGGCATGGCGGCCTCGCCCGGCCTTGTCGAGGGTCCGGCTCGCGTGATCTTCTCCCCGGAGCAGATCGGCGAAGTGCAGCAGGGCGAGATCCTGGTCGCGCCCCTCACGGCACCATCGTGGGCGCCGATCTTCGGCAAGATCCTCGCGACCGTGACCGATACGGGCGGCATGATGAGCCACGCTGCGATCGTCTGCCGCGAGTACGGCCTGCCGGCCGTCACGGGCACCGGCTTTGCGACGACGAACATCCAGACAGGGCAGATGCTTCGCGTCGACGGCAACAACGGCGTCGTCACCGTCATCGAATGATCGTCAGGCCCGGCGAGTCGGCGGAGCCGCCTTCGTCGGGCAACCCCTGGCCGGGGGAGGACCAAAGTCACTTCCCCGGCCAGGGTCCCGCAAGGCAGAACGACGGCCTCCCCAGACCGTCCAGCAATACCTAATGTGATCCGCACCACCCGGTAACGTCGCGAGGGACGAGATCGGCTCGAGGAAGGACCGCCCATGCTGACCGTGGAGCAGAACGAGGAACTCACCAAGGTCGGACCCGGCACCCCGATGGGGGAACTGCTGCGCCGCTACTGGTACCCCATCGCCTTCGAGCAGGACTTCGACACGGTCCCCACCAAGACCGTGCGCCTGCTGAGCGAGAACTGGACGCTGTTCAAGACGCCGAAGGGCGGCAAGTACGGCATCGTCCGCGAGGCCTGCCCGCACCGCAGCGCGTCGCTGACCTACGGCGTCGTGCACGAGGACGGCATCCGCTGCGGCTACCACGGCTGGAAGTGGGACTTCGAGGG
>JALQSY010000337.1 GCA_023264215.1 Candidatus Nanopelagicales bacterium | reverse complement strand
TCCACGACAGCATCGACATCGCGGCAGGCGACGTAGTCCTCGACGGCCGGCAGCGCTGTCTGATCGAGCAGGACAAGCGCATCCCCATCCCAGCGAAGGGCTTGCACCTCGTCCATGGTCAGAACGCATCCGTCGGCGTGTAGACGCCCCATACGTCACGCAGCGCGTCGCTGACCTCGCCGACCGTCGCCCGAGCCCTGAGGGCGTCCCGCATGGGGTACAGCAGATTGTCGGTGCCTGCGGCCGCTTCGCGCACGCGTTGCAAAGCCTCATCCACGGCGCCCTGATCGCGCTCAGCGCGCACACGCTCCAATCGGGCTCGCTGCTCGGCCTCGATGGTGGGATCCACGCGCAGCGGCTCGTACGGCTCCTCGTCCTCGACGGCGAAGCGATTGACGCCGACGACGACTCGCTCCCCTGAGTCGATCTCCTGGATGACCGCGTACGCCGACTTCTCGATCTCGGACTTCTGGAACCCTTCCTCGATCGCCGCGACGGCGCCCCCTCGCTCCTCGACCTGCGCCATGAGCGCGACGACGGCCTCCTCGATCTCGTCCGTGAGGGACTCGATCGCGTAGGACCCGGCGAAGGGATCGACGGTTTGGGTCACGTCGGATTCGTAGGCGAGGACCTGCTGAGTGCGCAACGCCAGCCGCGCCGCCTTCTCGGTCGGCAGGGCGATGGCCTCGTCGAAGGAGTTGGTGTGGAGGGATTGCGTGCCTCCCAGGACGGCGCCGAGGGCCTGGATCGCCACACGCACGAGATTGACCTCGGGCTGCTGAGCAGTGAGCTGCACGCCCGCCGTCTGGGTGTGGAAGCGCAGCATCATCGACTTCGGATCCTTGGCACCGAACTCGTCCCGCATGATGCGGGCCCAGATGCGACGCGCCGCGCGGAACTTCGCGATCTCCTCGAGCAAGGTCGTGCGCGCGACGAAGAAAAAAGCAAGGCGCGGAGCGAACTCGTCGATGTCCTGGCCGGAGGCGAGCGCGGCGCGGACGTACTCGATGCCGTCGGCCAGTGTGAATGCGATCTCCTGCACGGGCGTCGCCCCGGCCTCGGCCATGTGGTAGCCGGAGATCGAGATGGTGTTCCAGCGCGGGATCTCCTCGCGGCAGTAGGAGAAGATGTCGGTGATCAGCCGGAGCGACTGCGCCGGCGGGTAGATGTAGGTGCCGCGAGCGATGTACTCCTTCAGGACGTCGTTTTGGATAGTCCCGTTCAGTGCAGTGCCGGGAACGCCCTGCTCCTCGGCGACCAGCTGGTAGAGCAGCAGCAGGATCGCCGCTGGGGAGTTGATCGTCATGGACGTCGACACCTGGTCCAGCGGGATCTGGTCGAAGAGCACGCGCATGTCGTCGATGGTGTCGATGGCGACGCCGACCTTGCCGACCTCCCCGTGTGCGATCGGGGCATCGGAGTCGTAGCCCATCTGCGTGGGCAGGTCGAAGGCGACCGAGAGACCGCTGGTGCCCTGCTCGAGCAGGTAGCGGTACCGGAGGTTCGACTCCGCCGCGCTCGAGAAGCC
>JALQSY010000336.1 GCA_023264215.1 Candidatus Nanopelagicales bacterium | reverse complement strand
GTAGTGGTCACGCCATCTCACCAGAAGCAGTCCTGGAGTTGCGACCCGACCTCATCGTGACCGATGGAACTATTGGGCCCCTCGATGTGGTGCTCCAGCTTCGAGAAGCGGGCATCACTGTTGTTTTCGTGCGGGAACAACCAGGCCTCGAGGCTCCCGCAGCGATGGCCCGCTCCGTGGCCGATGTTTTCGGAATCCCCGAAGTCGGCGACGCACTTGCTACCAGGATTACCGAAGAACTCGAAAGGGTCCTCGGGACTATTGCCGACAACACCCCCCAGGCACGAGACGACAAACTCCGCATGGTGTTTCTCTATATTCGCGGCGCCAATGGCATCTATTACCTCTTTGGGCAAGAATCCGGTGCCGGGGACTTGATCGAGGGGTTGGGAGGTATCGACATCGCCACCGAGGTCGGCTGGACCGGCTTACGTCCGATGACCGATGAGGCTCTCATCGAAGCCAACCCAGATCTGATTCTTGTCATGTCCGATGGTTTGGAGAGTGTGGGGGGCCCGGAGGAGTTAGTCCAACTCAAGCCAGCAATCGGGCTCACCGCCGCTGGTCAAAACCTGCGCTTTGTCGATATGGATGACTCTCAAGTGCTGAGTTTTGGGCCGCGAACGCCAGCCATCATGGATGCTCTGGCCCGGGCGATTTACGACCCCGCCGGATAGCAAGCGCTATCGCGCTGGCAACAACGGCGAGCGCCGCGGCGCCACCGGGAATCCATCCCAAACCGGCGTCTTGCAAACATTCCTCGTCGACGAGGAAACTCAGCGACATCGGGTCCATGACCTCCCCCGCGGGGTACGTTCCAAAGGCAGCAGAGCCCTCCTCGGTCAGCACGACTTCCGCTCCCCGGATCTCCCACCGACCACTCTCAGCCAGGATGTCCTCGTCTGAGCTTCCCCAGACCACCTGGACGAAGGGAACATCAACCTCGCTGACACTGACCTCGTCCATGGTGTCTCCGGCGACATCAAGAGAGAGCACGGCCGACCGAGTGTCGACGACCGTGAGCCTAGGGTTAGCAAGAGTGGTCTCCAAGATTCCCTCATGACCTGAGAACACGAGTTCGCCCTCAAAAGACACCTCGGCATCCGTGCGATCCGGTGTCACATAGCCCTCGCCACCAGTAAAGGTGAACTCGGGAATCGAATACCCCACATCTCCTGAGGTCTGCCAAGAGCCCTCGGCGATTGCTCCTGAAATATAGGAGCGGAAGGATTCCTTGAAACCCCAAGTAATCGTGACTTCCCTGACCTCGCACGCCCCCTCGGGGGCGGTAGCGGGGACCACACCCACCAGTGATGCCAGGGCCAGGGCGAGGGCTTCACGCATGCGGGTGTCGCACCATCAAAACGTGAGGAATACCTGCCTCGAGAAAAGTGTCACCCTGTGCTTCAAAACCAAACTGTGCATAGAGCGAGGTGATGTAATCCTGGGCATGGAGGTACAGCGGCTTATCCCCCGCAATCTCGAGTGCCCTCCTCATCAGGGCTTGGGCTAACCCCTGGCCCCTCGCACTTCGCCGCACCACCATGCGACCCAAGCTGTCGGGAAT
>JALQSY010000335.1 GCA_023264215.1 Candidatus Nanopelagicales bacterium | reverse complement strand
TGGCGCTCATCATCGCCGCAACGCCACTCACCATCGTGCTGTGGCGCATCGGCACCGGCGATCGCCCGTCGCGCCTCACGCTGGTCGGCGTCGTCGTCGGTCTCATCGGCATCGGCTGGATGCTGCTGCCGGGTGGCACGCGTCCGGTCTCGGGCACGGACGGCGACGTCGTGTTCTGGAGCCTGATGATCCTCATCTCCAGCACCATCTGGGCGACGACGAGCTTCTTCTCCGCGCGCCTGCCCAAGCCCAAGGACTCCTTCGCGCTCACGACGTACGAGCTGCTCAGCGGTGGTCTGGCCCTGCTCATCGTCAGCCTCCTGGTCGGAGAGGAGATCGACTTCGGGTCGATCACGGCGCGTTCGTGGGGAGGCTGGATCTTCCTGGTCCTTGCCGGCTCGGTCCTGGCCTTCAGCTCCTTCACCTGGCTTATCAACAACGCACCCATCTCGCTGGCATCGACGTACGCCTACGTCAACCCTGCCGTCGCGGTGATCCTGGGGGTCCTCCTCTACGCCGAGGTGATCACCAGTGATGTCGTCATCGGGCTGACCGTCGTCCTCGGCGGGGTCATCCTGGTCGTTACGGGCGAATCGGTGCGCTCCAAGCGGGCTTCGCAGGTCCCCGAGACCGAGGTCACCTAGGAGCGCCGCCTCACGCCGTGGACGTGTGTCGGCATTCAGCAGACAAGGAGTGCCGGCCCTGTCACGCTCACAGCGTCATGCACCACTTGTCCCCCCTCATGAGGAGACCAATGAACACAGCAATGAAGCGCGCCCTGGGAGCCGGTGGCGCGCTCGCGCTGGCTGCCTCCGTCGCGCTGGTTCCCGCCACCGCCGCCCAGGCCGATGGCCAGTACTACGGGGCCTGGACCCTGACGGCCTGGAAGGTCAACGGGCAGACCATCAATTGCCCTGGCAAGCTCCCACTGCCTCCGCCCGCGCCCACGATCGAGTGCAAGGGCGGGGAGATGCTCGAGCTCAAGTCCGGCTACCGCTACAAGACGACGATCCCGGCATTCAAGGGCAATGCGGGTAAGGGCGACTTCACGGTCTTCACCTTCCCGAACCGCGACTACAAGCAGATCGTGTTCGATTCCGATGACGCGCAGGACGATCCCCGCGCCTACAAGATGAAGTTGCAGGGGACCGGAAACGGCGCTCCCAAGAAGATGGTTGTGTGGCTCAGCGTGGGCCGGCCCGGTGGCGAGGACATCGTGGTCAAGATGATCTTCCGCCGCGACGCCAACTAGCACGTCGCTGAGGCCCCGTCAGGTTCATCCTGGCGGGGCCTCGTCGTGTCAGATCCCGGCGGAGAGGCCGAAGTCGATCGACCAGTTGGCCCCGGTGACTCCCGCGGCAGTCGGCTGCGCAAGGAACCACACCACCTCGGCAACCTCTGCGGGCTTGAGGAACCGCGAGCGTTCACCCTGCGGATACGCCGATCTCAGTTTCTCGTAGTACGCCTGCGGGTCGCCCGCACCGAAGTCCCGTGCCTGGCCCTCGAGCATCGGCGTCTCGATGTCACCCGGGCAGACGGCATTGACGCGCACGCCACGCGGTGCCAACTCCAGCGCGAGTGCGCGCGTGAGATTGCTGACACCGCCCTTGCTCG
>JALQSY010000334.1 GCA_023264215.1 Candidatus Nanopelagicales bacterium | reverse complement strand
CAAAGACCACCAACGGATAGAACTGTCGGCGTGGCTGGATCAGGCCGTCAGGCAGGCCGAACCGGGGCGGCCTGGTGTGGTCTTTGCGAAGCGGAGGGGGAGGGCTAATGCTGCGGAGTGGTATGCGGTGATGCGTGTCGCCGACCTGCTGGAACTGGTTAGGCGTGTATCCTGAGATGAGCGAGGCCGCCGTCCCCATTACCCGTGGGGGGTGCGGCGGCCTCTGACCGAGAGAAAGGCTCGGCTATGTCAAGCATAGACCATCCTGCAGTTCCAGCAGTTATCGCGCCTGCCGTGGACGAGTTCGTGGCGGCCATCAACGAGCTCGAGGCGCAGGCCGACGCGGCCGAAACGCAGCCGTCCGAGATCCGGTGGGAGCAGGCCAGGCAGGTCGCCGCGGCCCTCGACGCCGGCATGACGACACGGCAGCTGGCTGCTGAGTGGAAGAAGGCCGACGGCAGCAGCTACTCGCACGCCCACGTCGGAATGACCGCTCGCGCTTGGCGAGCCTTTGGAAACCATGGTTTCCAAGACCGTCCTACGTTCTACGCGGCCTATCACTCTCCCGAAGTGCGCGGGAAGGCGGCTGAAGCGAAAGGCGCTCACGTCGCCAACAACTCTGGCGACAACGAGTGGTACACCCCGGCAGACATCATCGGCGCAGCCCGAACCACGATGGGCGGCATCGACGTCGACCCGGCGACGTCGGAGATCGCCCAGAAGACGGTCAAGGCTGCCCGGTTCTACACCAAGGACGACGACGGCCTGAGCAAGTCCTGGCACGGCCGCATCTGGATGAACCCGCCCTACGCGCAGCCGCTCATCGGCCAGTTCGTCGGCAAACTGCAGGACGAGATGGCTATCGGCAACGCCAAGGAAGCCATCGTGCTGGTGAACAACGGCACCGAGACGGCATGGGGCCAGACGCTGCTGACGATGGCGTCGGCGGTGTGCTTCCCGAAGTCGCGCATCCGGTTCCTCGACGCCGAAGGCAACCCCGGAGCCCCCCTCCAAGGCCAGATGATCGTCTACGTGGGGCCACACACCAAGGCGTTCCGCAAGGCCTTCGAGACCTTCGGCGCGGTGCTCTGATGGACATCCGCGACGAACAGGTCTGGAACGAACGCCGCTGGCGTTGGGATGAGCACGGCTACTCGGACGCCTTTCCGGGCCGCATCACACCGATGGACGTCGACGCCCTTGTGGAACGAAAGGGCTACTTCCTCGCCATAGAGACCAAGGAATGGACGCCCACCTCGCTCACCGAGGCTCCACCGCCGATCCCGGCGGGGCAGCTCAGGGCCCTTGAGGCCATGGCCTCGCAGCCGAACTGGACCGTGCTGTACGTGGCCGGCGAGGCATCCGACGGCGCACCGTGGTATGTCAAGCACATCGGAGGCACGGCCTGTTCAGACCTGCGAGGCATCTGGGAGCCGGACAACCGCAGGGAGGTCCTGCACCGCTACCTCGAGACGTGGGCTAGCTGGGTGGAGGCCAAGCCATGAGCCTCGACGCGATGAGCTGGGCGTTCAGGCAGAACCTCCCGCCTGCCGAGAAGCTCGTGCTGCTCAGCCTGGCCGACCATCACAACGGCGAGACGGCCAAGTGCATCCCGGGCCAGCGGTCCATCGCCCAGCAGACGTCCATGTGCGTCCGC
>JALQSY010000333.1 GCA_023264215.1 Candidatus Nanopelagicales bacterium | reverse complement strand
GGCACAATCCCGGGATCGAGGAGCTGGCGCTAGAACTCAGCGGAAGGGCGCCGTCCGAGGCCCGGGCACGCTTGCTCGACAAGTACCCCACCTGCGGGATTGCCGTTATCCGATTCCCGGGGGAGTGGTCCGATCAGTCCTCGGCCGAACTCGTGATGTTCTCCGTGCCACGCGGATCGGCGTAGTCGGCCTCCTCGATCTCCTCGCGAGTGATGCCCAGAAGGAACAGCACTGAGTCGAGGTAGGGCGCGTTCAGGGATGTATCGGCCGCGGCCCGCACCACGGGCTTGGCGTTGAAGGCGATGCCCAGACCGGCAGCATCGAGCATGTCGAGGTCATTGGCGCCGTCGCCGATAGCGATGGTGCGCGACAGTGGAATCGAGAACTGCGAGGCGAATCGCTCGAGGGCCTTTCGTTTGCCGCTGCGATCGACGATATCGCCCAGGACGCGCCCCGTGAGGCGTCCGTCGACGACCTCGAGCGTGTTGGCACACAGCCCGTCGACCTCGAGTTGTTCGGCCAACGGTGCAATCACCTCGGCGAATCCGCCCGAGACGAGGCACACGCGAAAGCCCAATCGCCGGAGCGTGCGACACAGAGTGCGGGCGCCCGGCGTCAAGCGAATGCGCTGCGCGGTGACAGCGAGTGCGTCCACACTGAGTCCGGAGAGCAGGGCCACCCGCCGAGTGAGGGACTCAGCGAAGTCGATCTCACCGCGCATGGCGCTCTCCGTGATCGCGGAAACCTCCTCGAGCACCCCAGCCTCGGCGGCCAGAAGGTCGATGACCTCGTCCTGGATGAGCGTCGAATCGACGTCCATGACGACAAGCCGCTGACCCCTGCGGTCAAGGCCGGCGTGCTGGACCGCGACATCCACTCCGAGCGTTGCAGCGACCTCGGACAGCTCCCGCCGCAAATCGGCGATGTCCTCGCCCGAGCCCTCGAAGATGACGGCCGTAACCGGATAGGACGCAATGCGGCGGATGCGATCGATGTTCCATCCACGGCCGGCCATGCGACGGGCCAGTTCCGCGACGGCGGCCGGCGCCAGCTGCTGGGCCATCATGGTGACGTGAATCCGTCGGCGTTCGGGATCCTTGCGAGTGACGCTGGCCCCCGGAACCGTTTCGATCTCCATGCCAAGTCGGGCCGCCTCGGCATGGAGGGCCGCTCGGGTGTCGCTCACCGCGTCCGAGGTGAGACCGAGGAGGACGGCGAGGACGAGGCGTCCACGTACGACGATCTGCTGGATGTCCAGCACCTCGCAACGCGTATGCCGCAGGGAATCGAATACCGAGGCGGTGACTCCAGGGCGATCGCGCCCACTCAGGATGGCGAGAAGGGTGCCGTCCACACGGCGAGCCTACCCGTGCGGGCCCGGCGAGTCGGCAGAGCCGCCTCTGTCGGGCTAGGCCGGTGAAGAGTAGGCCGCCTCGAGTGCATCCCGGGCTGCGCGCTCCAGCGCTGTCGTGTCCGACAGCGCGACGGCATCCGACTGTCGCGGCAGCGAATCCAGGGCCAGGAGCACCCGCAGGGCCGTCGAGGCCATCGCGCGCTGAGCCGCCGCCAACGCGGGTGTCCCGAGCACCCAGGCATCGACCGTGGCTTCTGCTTGATCGCGCCCGCCGACGGGATGCGGCATCGCTGCCGCGACGTCCAAC
>JALQSY010000332.1 GCA_023264215.1 Candidatus Nanopelagicales bacterium | reverse complement strand
GCCACTGGCTCACCACCTCGGGCGTGACGCCGAACATCAGTCTCCCCCGGTCAGGAGCTCGATCAGGTCCTCGCGGGTGTGCGTCCTGCGCACCCGGTGCCCTGCCTCGCGAGCCGCGCGCTGTAGCTCGGGCCTCGTCATCGACTCGTAGTCAGGTGCCGCGTCCCGCGGAGCCGACGAGGGAGGGCCACCCCCCGACGGCTCTGCGGGACGGGCGGGACGGACGAGCGGATACCGACGCCCGAGGGCGTCTAGGTAGTACCCGCTGCCAGCCCCGCCACCCATCAGGAGAGTGCCCCGGTCCAGCGGACAGCGGCGCTCGGGTCGACTAGATTGACGTCGTGGTACATGTCGCAGTACCAGCGCGTGCCGGGCATCGCCGGCACGTCCTCGGGCCGGAGCTCGAACGCCGACTGCGCCTCCTCGGGGGAGACGATCGTCTTCAAGAAGCTGCGCTCCCGACCGCCCGCGGCGACGAGGAACACGCACGAAGCCGCCGTCAGGCCGTTGACCGGCGTTCCGCTGGCGTCTCGGTACCTCGGCCGGTCGACCATGACACGCACCGACCGGGCTCCGGTGTAGTGGGCGAGCCACTGTTCGAGGAGCTGGTCGGTCGAGTAGTTCGTGTTCGGCGAGTCGAGCAGTGCGCTGGCTCGCACCTGGTCCAGCCCCCGCATCGCGGCGACCACGAGGGGCGCGGCGACGAGAATCAGGTCGACAGAGGGCAGGTCAATCTGCGCGTTAGCGAACAGGCCGATCACCGTCTCCAGCTGCCCGGCGAGGTCGTAGGTCGACGTCGTCAGGTTGCCCGGGTCGTAGGAGTGACCGGACGGCAGCGTCGCGGTGTTGAGCTGGGCGATCACCTGCTGGTAGTACATCGCCGCGGCCTTGTCGGCGAACTTGTTGGCGATCGCCCGCTCGGCGTCGATCCCCGACGTCGCTTGCAGGTTTTCGAGCTGCCGCCGCGGCAAATCGAACCGGCCGACCTGATACCGCTGCAACGCGAATGGTCGGCTGCCGTAGGACAGTTCCTCGTCGAGGTAGTTGGTCGCGGCCAGCGAGACGGGGGAGAGAGCCGACGGATCGCGGCTCAGGTCGAGTCCGCTATACCCGGTGTCGACCGCGTACGTGCCAGCGTGCCCCTCGGAGGGGGAGAGGACGAGCTGCGGGGCGATCGCAGCGGCCATCGCCGCGCGCGAGTCGGAGGCCCGACGCTCGATCAGGAGCTCCCGGATCACCCCCGCCTGCGGCGGGGAGGGAGCGATACCTACACCAGTTGCCATGAGCTACCTCCTACTAGACCGACGGTGCCGTCGGCACCGTGAACAGGGCCGGACGGACATACGCGCGGAATTGCACACCATCGCCCGATGCTCCCTCGAGCGCGCGGCCGACGTACCAGATCACCGTCCCCTCGGTCAGGGTCGCCACGAGCGCACCGTTCAGCGCGATCAGTTTTCCGGTGGCCGCCTCCGCAACGATCAGCTCGCCGGGGTTGATCTCATCGCCTGCGATGGCGTTGACCTCGCCCTCGATCACGACCTGGGCGACGTCGTTGGTGGCGTCCGTCATCGCGATCCCGTAGGGGATCAGCCCGAGGGTCCCGGCCTGCGTCGACTCCTCCAGCACCTTTAGTTCTCCGCCGTCATCGTAGACGGCGAG
>JALQSY010000331.1 GCA_023264215.1 Candidatus Nanopelagicales bacterium | reverse complement strand
CTCGACGTGCACGAGATAGGGCCGACCCGACAGGTCCACGGCGCACTGGCACAGCGACTCGTCGAGCGGCACGAGCGAGTCGCCGAAGCGCCGCGTCCCCGCGGCATCGCCGAGGGCCTCGCGGAAGGCGGTCCCGAGTGCGAGGGAGGTGTCCTCCACCGTGTGGTGGGCGTCGACCTCGAGATCGCCGGACGTGCGGACGGTGAGGTCGAAGCCGCCGTGCTTGCCGAGCTGGCTGAGCATGTGGTCGAAGAACGGCACGCCCGTCTGCACGTCGGCGTTGCCCGAGCCATCGAGGTCGATCTCGACCAGGACGCTGCTCTCCTTGGTCGTGCGCTCGACACGGCCGGTGCGGCTCATGGTGCCTCTCCCTCCGCGCCCCCGTCGTCGGCGGGAGCAGGCACCATCATGCCGTCCAGCGCGACGACCTCGGCAAGCGCCGTGCGCAGGGCCGCATTGTCGTCGGGCGTGCCGACGGTGATCCTCAGCCAGCCCTCGGGCCCGACCTCGCGCACGAGCACGCCCCGATCGAGCAGCCCCTGCCAGGCGCGATGCCGGTCGGCGAACTCGCCGATGAGGATGAAGTTGGCATCGGAGTCGACCGCGCTGATGCCATGGGCACGCAGCCATGCGACCAGCGCATCGCGTTCGGCGCGCAGGGTGTCGACCTGGCCGAGCAGCTCGTCACTGAAGTCCAGCGCCGTGCGCGCGACCGCCTGAGTCACGCTCGATAGGTGATAGGGCAGCCGCACGACGCGCAACGCATCGATCACCTCGGGTGCGGCGATCGCGTAGCCGACGCGGGCACCGGCCAGCGCGAAGGCCTTGCTCATCGTCCGCGTGACGATGAGGTTGGGATGAGCCTCGAGCAGGGTCAGCGCCGACGGCGTGCCCGGGCGTCGGAACTCCGCGTAGGCCTCGTCGACCACGACAACGCCGGTGGACATGGCGCACGCGGCCGACACGACGTCGAGGGTGAGCGCCGTACCCGTGGGGTTGTTGGGCGAGGTGAGGATGAGGATGTCGGGCGACCCGCCGATCATCGCCGCCACGACCATGGCCGCGTCCAGCCCGAAGTCCGCGCGACGGCCGACGGTGCGATAGCGCGTGAAGGTGTCGCGCGCGTACTGCTCGTACATCGAGTACGTCGGCGAGAAGCCCATGGCGAGGCGCCCGGGGCCGCCGAACGCGGCGAAGACGTGCTGCATCACCTCGTTGGAGCCGTTGGCCGCCCACACCATCGCCGGGTCGACCTCGACGCCGGACTCGCGCAGCAGGTACGCCGCGAGCGCCTCGCGCAGCGCCCACGCCTCGCGGTCGGGGTAGCGGTTCAGCGATGTCGCCGCCTCCGCAGCGGCGCGCCCGATCGCGTCGGCGAGCGCCGCCGACGGCGGGAAGGGGTTCTCGTTGGTGTTCAGGCGCACGGCGACATCGAGCTGCGGCGCGCCGTAGGGCTCCTCGCCCCGCAGGTCGTCGCGGACCGGGGGCGACCAGGGTGTCTCGGCCATCGTCAGTCCGGCAGGCGCACGGTGATGGCGGCGGCGTGCCCGGGCAGGTCCTCGGCCAGCGCGAGCGCGACGACGTTCTGGCGCGGCGATGGGGCGTGGGCCACTCCTTCGGGTGCCGCGATCTCGCTGACCGTGGGAACGACCCCCATCACGGGCGGTACAAGCGGTCGAGTGCTCTACGACAACGGCGGTGTC
>JALQSY010000330.1 GCA_023264215.1 Candidatus Nanopelagicales bacterium | reverse complement strand
TCGAGAGGTACGTCGAGCGCCCGCGCCATGTCGAAGTCCAGGTACTCGGCGACGCGACGGGGCGCGTGATCCACCTCGGCGAACGCGACTGCACGCTGCAGCGGCGCCACCAGAAGGTCATCGAGGAGGCGCCCTCGACGTTGGCCCCCGACATCCGCGACGCCCTGTGCGAGGCGGCCGTCACGTTGGCCACGAGCGTCGGCTACACGAATGCCGGCACGGTCGAGTTCGTCGTACCCGCCGAATCCCCGGCTGACTTCGCCTTCCTGGAGATGAACACGCGCCTGCAGGTCGAGCACCCGGTCACCGAGGCGGTGACCGGCATCGATCTGGTCGAGCAGCAGGTCCGCGTCGCGGCGGGCGAGCCGCTGTCGCTGGTGCAAGACGACATCGTCATCACAGGGCACGCCCTCGAGGCACGGGTGTACGCCGAGGATCCCCAGCGTGGCTACCTGCCGACCGGCGGGGAGATCATCCTCTGGCGTGCGCCGGTCGATGCCCGAGTGGATTCGGGCGTGCGGAGCGGATCGCTGGTCCCGGGCGACTACGACCCGATGATCGCCAAGGTCATCGTCCACGCACCGACGCGCACGAAGGCGCTGACCGGCCTCGCCGACGCCCTGCACCGCACCGTGTGCCTGGGTGTCACGACCAATATCGACGATCTCGCGGCGCTGGTGACCGAGGAGCGGGTCGTCGCTGGCGAGATCGACACGACGGTGCTTGACAGTCGGGAGCCGTACGTCGGCACGCTTGAAGCCTCGGTGCTCGCAGGAGCTGCCCCGGCCCTGCTCGTGGATCCCTCAGACGACCTGTGGTCGGCCGGCGATGCCTGGCGGCTCGGCGGCCCGGCATGGCAGCGCTGGGATGTGGGCGATCACGCGGTCGCCCTGCGCGTGACCGCGTCCGATGTCGAGGTCAAGATCGACGATGCGGCGGTCTCACCGACCGCGGTTGATGCGGCGGCCTTCGACGGGTCGCGGCTGTGGCTGCATGCGGCCGGCGAGCATCACGCGCCGCCGGCGCGCCGACCGCGCGATCGGCGCGGCGTCGGGCGACGCGAGGACGGCGTACAGGGTCACTGGGCCGCGCGCAGCCCGATGCCCGGCGCGGTGATCGCCGTCGATGTTGCCGTCGGCGACGTGGTCGAGGCGGGCGCACCGCTGGCCGTCGTCGAGGCGATGAAGATGGAGCACACCCTGCGGGCGCCGGGGCGCGGTAGCGTCACTCGCGTCGCCGTATCCCCCGGAGCGCGCGTCGCGCTCGATGCGGTCCTGGTCGAGATCGAGATCGAAGGGCAGGAGGGTCCGTGAGCCTGCCGATGGTCGTCCCCGATCCCACCCTCCCCGGACGCGTCACGATCTGGGAGGTCGGTCCCCGCGACGGGCTGCAGAACGAATCCGGCATCGTCGACACCGCCACCAAGATCGAGTTCATCGACCGGCTCGGCGGGGCCGGCCTGTCGATCGTCGAGGCCACGAGCTTCGTCCGCCCCGATCGCGTGCCGCAACTCGCCGATGCCGCCGAGGTCATCGGCGGCATCACGCACCGCGAGGGCGTCCGCCATCCCGTCCTGGTGCCAAACCTGCGGGGGCTCGCATCCGCGATCGACGGCAACGTGAGCGACATCGCGATCTTCGCGAGCGCCACCGAGACCTTCGCGCAGCGCAACCTCGGTCGCGGCTACGACGAGCAGTGGCAGATGTTCGATCCGGTCGTGTCATCG
>JALQSY010000032.1 GCA_023264215.1 Candidatus Nanopelagicales bacterium | reverse complement strand
CGACCCGATCTGCGCCCTCCAGGCCGCCATGGACGGCTACCAGGTCGCGCGCCTGGAGGACGTCGTCTCCGAGGCCGACATCTTCATCACCGCCACCGGCTGCTACGACGTCATCACCCAGGAGCACATGGCGCAGATGAAGCACCAGGCCATCGTGGGCAACATCGGTCACTTCGACAATGAGATCGACATGGCAGGACTCGCGGCCACGCCGGGCATCGCGCGCAAGACGATCAAGCCCCAGGTCGACGAGTTCACCTTCCCCGACGGCCACTCGATCATCGTCCTGAGCGAGGGCCGCCTGCTCAACCTGGGCAACGCAACCGGGCACCCGTCGTTCGTGATGAGCAACTCCTTCACCAACCAGGTGCTCGCGCAGATCGAGCTCTTCACCAAGCTCGACGAGTACCCGCTCGGCGTCTACACGCTGCCCAAGCACCTCGACGAGAAGGTCGCCCGACTGCACCTCGACGCCCTGGGCGTCCGGCTCACCGAGCTCAGCAAGCCGCAGGCTGAGTACCTCGGCGTCGATGTGGCCGGGCCCTACAAGCCCGAGCACTACCGCTACTGATCCACCCGTGACCGCGCGAGGGCGCACATCCTTCAGGATGTGCGCCCTCGCTGGTCTCGCGCCTCCCGCGATCGGCATGACCGTGCCGTCCTGACCTAGGGTGATCAGGTGAGCGAACCGCAGTTCGGCGTCCCCGATCGGATGGGCGCACCCGCGCATGCGATGGCCCCCCGACGGGCGCCCGCGGACTACCCCGGCTGCCCCATCACCGTCGACATCGCGCTCTCCCGCGGTCGACAGCTCATCGCCCCCCGCTGGGGCATCCCCGATGCGATCATCCCGCTGCTCGGCTTCGTCCTCATCTCCCTCGCCGTCGCGCTCGGAGGCGGCCTGCTCGGCATCCCGCTTCCGTGGCTGCTCATCCTGGGCATCACGCTGCCGTGGATCGCGCTGGCCGGATGGCCGCTGCTGACCACGGCGTTCCAGGGCAACGGACCGGTCATCGATCTCGGCCTGCGCCTGACCTGGCGCGATGTCGGCTGGGGGCTCATCGGCGGGGTGGCCGCGCTCATGGCGGGCGGGACGATCGCACTGGTCCTGCAGGCGCTGTTCGGGGAGTTCACGTCGGCAGCGGGCGAGGTCGGCGAGCGCCTGCGGGACGAAGGCCCCCTCCTGGTCGTCATCGTGTTCGCCCTGTGCGTCGCGATCGGGGCGCCCATCGCCGAGGAGATCGCCTTTCGCGGGATGGCCTATAACGCCCTGGCCAAGCGGGGGCTGAACACCGCCTGGGTGATCGCGATCACGACGGTCGCCTTCAGCCTGTTCCACCTCGAGCCCATGCGCGCGCCCATCCTCCTGGCCAGTGGCCTGGTGCTCGGCGTGCTGCGCTGGCGCACGCGGAGCCTCGGGGCCCCGATCGTGGCCCACGCCGTGAACAACCTGCCAGGGGCGGCATTCCTGCTCCTGGGATGACACGATGGTCCCGTGAGGGGACGTGTTCTGGTCGTCGATGACGACGTCGCGCTGGCGGAGATGCTGGGCATCGTGCTGCGCGGCGAGGGCTTCGACCCGGTCTTCTGCGGCGACGGCGCAGAGGCCCTCCAGGCATTCCGTGACTCCCGGCCCGACATCATCCTGCTCGACCTCATGCTCCCGGGCATGGATGGCATCGACGTCTGCCGCGCCATCCGCCAGGAGTCCGGCGTCCCCATCGTCATGCTGACGGCCAAGAACGACACGGTGGACGTCGTGCTCGGACTGGAGTCCGGAGCCGATGACTACATCGTTAAGCCCTTCAAGCCCAAGGAGCTCGTCGCGCGACTCCGCGCGCGCGTGCGGCGCAGCGATGAGCCCGCCGCCGGTAACCTCGAGATCGGCGATGTCACCATCGATGTCGCGGGGCACGTCGTGCGACGCGGGGATCGCATCGTCCCGCTCACTCCGCTGGAGTTCGACCTGCTCGTGTGCCTGGCGCGCAAGCCCTGGCAGGTGTTCACGCGCGAGGTCCTGCTCCAGGAGGTGTGGGGCTACCGCCACGCAGCGGACACGCGGCTGGTCAATGTCCACGTCCAGCGACTGCGCGCCAAGATCGAGCACGACCCCGAGCATCCGGAGATCGTGCTCACGGTGCGCGGCGTCGGCTACAAGGCCGGCCCGCCATGACCGCCGGCCCGACGAGTCCTCCGACTCCGAGGGCTGCCTCGGTCTCGTCGACCCTGCTGCGCCCGTGGCGCAGGTCCCTGCTGCTGCGGGTCACGCTCACCACCCTCGTCCTGTCGATGATCGTCATGGCCATCCTCGGCTTCCTGCTGCTCTCACGCGTCACGACCGGCCTTCTCGACGCTGCCGAGCGCACCGCGGTCAGTGAGGCCAGCGCGGGCCTGCTCGACGCGCAGCGCATCTCGGCCGCGGCGACATCAGGCGCGAGTGCCGCATCCCCGGCGAGCGTGGTCGACACGATCGTCGCCTCACTCGCGTCACGTGCCGGCAACCCGCCCCAGTACGACGTCCTCATGCTCGCCGGCGAGACGGACGGGGCCGCGCCCGAGCGCGGCACGAACCTCGTGTCGGACGCCAGCGTCCCCGAGCAGTTGCGCACAGCGGTCCTGCTGACCGAGCGACAGTCGTGGACCTACACCGAGATCCGCTACCTCGATGGGCGCAGCGCGCCCGGCATCGTCGTGGGAGCACCCCTCGCCGTGACCGATGTGGGCACGTACGAGCTCTATTACCTCTTCCCGCTCACGGACGAGGCGAGCACGCTCGACCTCGTGCGCAGCACGGTGATCGGCACCGGGATCCTGCTCGTGGTCCTGCTCGGCATCATCGCCGTCATCGTCACGCGCCAGGTCGTGGCACCGGTCCGTGCTGCAGCGCGGGTCGCCGAGCAGTTCTCCGACGGCCACCTGCGCGAGCGCATGGCCGTGCGCGGTGAGGATGACCTGGCGCGCCTGGCCACGTCGTTCAACGACATGGCCGCCAGCCTGGAGCAACAGATCCATCGCCTCGAGGAGCTCTCGGCCGTCCAGCAGCGCTTCGTCTCGGACGTCTCCCACGAGCTTCGCACCCCCCTCACCACCATCCGCATGGCCGCGGATCTGCTCTTCGAGAGCCGCGCCGAGCTCGATGCGCCGACAGCCCGCTCCGCAGAGCTGCTGCAGACGCAGTTGGACCGCTTCGAGAATCTCCTGGCCGACCTGCTGGAGATCTCGCGCTACGACGCAGGAGCGGCGGTGCTGGACCTGGAAACGGTCGACCTGGCGTCCCTCGTGCGTCGGGCGGTCGATGCGAGCCGGCCGCTGGCCGAACGCCGAGGCAGCGAGGTGCGCGTGATCCTCCACGACGATCCGTGCCCCGTCGAATGCGACCCGAGGCGCATCGACCGCGTACTGCGGAACCTGTTCGACAACGCCATCGAGCATGGGGAAGGGCGACCCATCGAGGTCACTGTCGCCAGCGACGATGCCTCCGCCGCGGTCACGGTCCGCGATCACGGAGTCGGGCTGAGCGATGAGGACATCGCACATGTCTTCGACCGCTTCTGGAGAGCAGACCCTGCACGCGCTCGGACCACGGGCGGCACCGGCCTGGGACTGTCGATCGCCATGGAGGATGCCCGGCTCCACGCCGGCTGGCTCGAAGCCTGGGGGCGTCCCGGGGAGGGCGCCTGCTTCCGGCTCACACTGCCGCGTCGCGCCGAGGTCACCCTCGAGGCGTCGCCCCTGCCGCTCGTGCCAGGAGCGGAGGCGGACGCGGCGACGACGATCGAGCCGGTCGCCGAGGAGGTGCGCGCATGAACCGGCGCCTCGCGGTGGTCGCGGTGGTCGCTCTGCCGCTGCTCGCCGGCTGCGCGACGATCCCGACCAGCGGTCCGATTCAGCAGGGCGTCGAGGTCGGCGTCGAGTCGACGAACCAGGTGATCCGCGTCATCGCGCGGCCGCCGCAGGCGGACATGACGCCGACACAGATCGTGTCGGGGTTCCTTCAGGCGTCCGCTTCGTTCGAGGACGACCATGCCGTGGCGCGCCAGTACCTCACCCCCGCCGCCGCCGCGATCTGGAGCCCGTCCAGCGGCGTCGCGGTCTACGACGGGGTGCCCACGATCGTGCCCGACGGACTCACGGACGTCGACATGACCGCCACGCTCGTCGGGACCATCGACGGCGAGGGGCACTACGACGTCGCCACGTCCGGTGACCTGATCGACGAGACCTTCCGCATGGAGTTCGTCGACGGCAACTGGCGCATCGCGACGCCGCCGGCAGGCCTCGTGCTGGCCCGCTCGGACGTCGAGCGGGCCTTCCGCGTCTACGAGGTCTTCTTCCTCGACCCGTCGTTCACGACGCTCGTGCCGGACCCGCGCTACTTCCCGGTCGACGGACCCACACCCGCGACCGCCATCACGCGCGCACTGCTGGACGGCCCGACCGAATGGCTCGCCCCGGCGGTGCGCACGGGCTTCCCCGACGGGACCTCGCTGGCCGTCGACGCCGTCCCGGTGGTGGAGGGCGTCGCCCGGGTCGACCTGGACCCGCAGGTCCGGCTCGCTGACGAGGACACGCGGCGGGCCTTCTCCGCGCAGTTGGCGTGGAGCCTCCGACAGGCGCCGGGTGTGCGCTTCCTCGACCTGAACGCCGGCGGCCAGGTCCTCGACGTCGCGGGTGTGGCCAATCCCCAGTCCGTCGACTCATGGCCGGTGTTCAACCCCAACGCCATGCCCGCCGGCGTCACTGCGTACGGCGTGGTCGGCGGCCGCGTGCTCGACCTCGAGCGCACGCCGCCGCTGCCCATCCCCGGCGGCGCCGGGCTCGGCGGCCCACCGCTCACGGGCATCGCCGTGTCTTTGCGCGGCGATCGGATCGCCGGCCTGGATGCCGATGCGCGACTGTGGACCGGCGCCATCGCCGCCGGGGCGCAGCTCATCGAGGGCGCGACCGAGCCGGGGCAATCGCGCCCGTCGTTCGGGCGCGGCGATCAGGCCTGGGTGGTGGGGCCCGACGGAGTGCTGCGCCGTGTCGACGCCGCGGGTGAGGCCGTCGAGATCCAGGTCGATGGCCTGCCGGCCAAGGCGGTCTTGGAGTCGGTGTCGGTGAGCCGGGACGGAACACGCATCGCCCTGACCGTCCGGCGCGGCCCGCGAACCTTCATCATGCTCGCCATCATCACCGTGCGCGATGAGGTGCTCCGAGTCGAGTCGCCCGTGCGCGTGGACAACCGCCTGACGACCGTCATCGACGTGGCCTGGGCGGATGACGATCGACTTGTCGCACTGGGAGTTGAGGGCGCGGGGACGCCGTCGATCTTCGACATCGACCTCGGCCGCGGTCAGGTACGTTCCCTGGGCGGACCTCCGGGTGCCGAGCGCATCGCGGCTGCTCCTGGCGCGCCCATCCTGGTCGCCACGGCCGAGCAGAGGATCTGGACCTACACGTCCGGTCCGTGGCGGCTCGGCCCCGAGGGCTCGAGCCCGGCGTATCCCGGGAGCTGATGCCGCTCAGGCCCTGCCGGTGGCCACGATGGACGTGCCCGTGGGCGAGACCGTCGCAGCCGGCTCCGCGGGCGCCCAGACCCCGGCGCGGCCGCGCGGGATCGTGATTCCTGCACCCGCGCCCGCCGTGATGGCCACGTCGCCCTTCCAGGCCAGCGCGATGCGATGCCTACCGGATGCGAGGACGCAAGGGGTGTCGACGAGCATGAGATCGAAGGGCATGCCGTCGGGCGTCAGCGGATCGCCGGCCCCACCCCGCACACGCTGGTAATCGCGATCTGGTCGGACCGCGGCCAGGGCATCGTCGATGGAGATCGGCTTGCTCGTCAGACCGAGCCGCAGCACGTTGTCGGATGTGGTCATGACCTCGACACCCAGTCCCCCGACATAGGAGTGCACCACCCCGGCTGGCACCGCGATCGCTTCCCCTGGCTGCAGAGTGTCGTGATGAAGGAGCGCCACGACGGCAATGCCAGGATCATCCGGGAATTCATCCGCCACACGGGACAGCGCGTGGAGCGCGTCAGCGCCCCAGCCCGCGCGACGGGCCGCCTCGGCCAGACCGTGGGGGGCTCCCGCCTCGAGCAGTCGCGGGATGGCCGCTCCGTAGTCCCCCCGTCGGACCAGGTCCACCACGTCTGGAGCCACTCCCGCCTCGGCCAGGGCATTGGCCGCCGCGTCAACGTCGCGCCAGCCGACGTGGATGTCGAACGGCGTGAGGGCCACGAGCATCTCGGACTTCTCCTCGCGATCCGCGAAGAGGCCGGGGTCGCGTTCCCAGCCCGCCTGCGCGGTGCGCGCATCGGGATGCACCTGGATCGAGAGGGGACGAGCGGCCGCCAGCACCTTGACGAGCGGCATGCCCCGATGCTCGGCCAATTCATCGAGCCGGCGCCCGGTGTCGGGCCCGGCGACAACCATGGTCGGACCCGCGGGATGGGTGCCGAACCAGACCTCAGCCTGCGGACGTCCGGTGGCCCCGCTCCACTGCGCCAGGCCGTCGACAGCGCCCCAGTCGTAGTCCTTCAGGGCCCCCGCGACGATGTGCGGCATCAGTCGACCGGCGGGACTGCTTCGTCGAGCAGCATGACGGGGATCCCGTCGCGCACGGGGAAGCCACGCTTGCAGGTCGTGCAGACGAGCAGGCTGCGCGACGCATCGACCTCGACGGGCGCGTGAGCCTCGCACGGGCACGCGAGGATCTCGAGCAGCAGGGGATCTAGGCCCAGCGTCTCCGGCACGGCAGTCCTCCTCAGGAGCGGACGATCGAGAGCACCTCGTCGCGAACGGCCTCCATGGTGCCATGATCGACCGCCTCGACGTTCAGCCGGAGCAGCGGCTCGGTATTGCTCGGTCTGAGGTTGAACCACCAGTCTGCCGCCGAGACGGTCATGCCGTCGAGGTCATCGAAGGTCACGCCCGGGCGATCCGCGAACGATCCACGCACACGCGCCGTCGCAGCCTCGGCATCGGCCACGACCGAGTTGATCTCGCCGCTGGCCACATATCGGTCAAACCTGCGCAGCAGCCCCGAGAGCGTGGTCCCTGCGGGCGCCGAGCCGAGCGCCGCCAGCACGTGCATGGCGGCCAGCATCCCCGAGTCCGCGCGCCAGAAGTCGGCGAAGTAGAAGTGACCGGAATGCTCGCCGCCGAACACGGCGCCGGTCTCGGCCATGCGGGCCTTGATGAACGAGTGACCGACACGGGTGCGCACCCCGGTGCCGCCGGACTCGGCGATGACCTCGGGCACGGCACGCGAGCTGATGCAGTTGTAGATGATCGTCGCCCCCGGCTGGCGCTGGAGCTCTCGCTCGGCAATGAGGGCGGTGATCGCCGACGGCGACACAGCCTCACCGCGCTCGTCGACGACGAAGCAGCGATCGGCGTCACCGTCGAATGCCAGGCCGAGATCAGCGCCGGTCGCGGTCACCGCTGCCTGCAGATCGACGAGGTTGGCCGGATCGATCGGATTGGCCTCATGGTGGGGGAACGTGCCGTCGAGTTCGAAGTACATCGGCGTGACGCTCACAGGCAGGGTCGGCAGCCCGGCCTCGGTGCCGAGAACCGCCGGCACCGTCAGCCCCGCCATGCCGTTGCCGGCATCGATCACGACCCGCAGGGGGCGGATCGCGCTGAGATCGACCAACTCGCGCAGGAATGCCGCGTACGCCGGCATGGTGTCGGCACGCCTGACCGAGCCGGCGTCCGGGGTCGACGGGAGCGACCGTGCCGCCAGCTCCCGGATCTCTCGCAGCCCGGACTCCATGCCGACCGGAGACGCACCAGCGCGGCACATCTTGATGCCGTTGTACTGGGCGGGGTTGTGGCTCGCGGTGAACATCGCACCCGGAAGGCCCAGGTCGCCCGATGCGAAGTACAGCCCGTCCGTGCTCGCCAGCCCGATGCGCACGACGTCGCATCCCCGCGAGCACACGCCATCGGCGAAGGCCTCCACGAGCTCATCGCCCGAGGGCCGCATGTCCTGTCCGATGACGACGGCTCCCGGGCCGCCGTCGCTTGCGCGGACACCGAGAACGTCGACGAACGCCGACCCGATACGACGCGCGAGGTCGGCGTCGAACTCCTCGGGCACCAGGCCGCGCACGTCATACGCCTTGAAGACCGCGTCGAGCCCGGCGGGCTCACGCGCGTCGCCGGAGGATCCGGCCATGCCGGTCACCCCTCGGGGTCGTGGCCGGCCGGAAGCGAGCGAAGGTGACCCCGTCGCGTGCCCTCCGCACCGACGGCCGTGCGGGATTCGAGGTCATCGAACAGCGTCGCGCTGCGCTCGCTGGCCGCGGCCGCCTCGCGGACGGCGTTCGCCAGCGCCTCCAGATCGTCACCGGTCGGTCCCAGGGACGCCGCGTCCGGCTCGATCCGCACGACCTGCCAGCCCACCGGGGCGGTGAGCCGGGACGCGTGGATCTGGCACAGGTCATAGCCGTGCGGGTCGGGTGCCGAGGACAGCGGGCCGAGGACAGCGGTGGAGTCGGCGTAGACGTAGGTCAAGGTTGCCTCGGCAGCGCGACTGCAGGTCACGCGCGAGCAGCGACGTCGGAACCCCACGGGTCGGGACGCTACCGCTTCGCTGCACATGCCCCACGGAGCCACGCCGGGACGGGAGCGGTCACTGACCGGTGACCGCCAGCCTCGGGTCGGGCATCGCCCGCGGGACGATGACCGCGCTGCGCAGCGGGCGCCAGGGATAGCCGGTCACCAGGGATCCGTCCTTGTTTCGGCGCACCGCCCGATGGGCGATGACCACCTCTCCGCCAGCCACGGTCGCGACCGCCGTGAACCACGAGGCCCCTTCGGGCCGCGGGATGTCGACGGCGACCAGTCGCCCTCGGGGCACCGTGACGGTGATGGGCTCGGACGCGGGCAGCGGCACACCCTCGGGCGTGATGCCCAGGACCGTCAAGGCGACGGCCACCTGGGGCACGGGCGCCTGCGTGGCGGAGTCGTCCGCGGCGGGAGTCGCGGACGCTGAGGCCGATGCCATGTCGGTCATATCTCCGCCGGTCACGTCGCCGTCGATGAGCGGCGCGCTCTCGATCTCGATGATGTCGTCCGGAACGGTGATCCAGACGGTGACTCCCGTGCTGCGCTCGGCGGGCAGCCCCGTTGCGGCAGCCATGCTCGAGATGAGCGCGGCTCCGGTCGTGAAGGATGTCTCCTCCAAGGACCCGGCACGTGCGTTGACGGCCGGGTGGCGCTGCCTGACGCCGGCAACGATGGGCAGGTCGGACTGCAGGTCCACCGTCGCGTCATCGCCCTGCAGGCTGGAGTCGAGGTCGATCGCCACCACCGCTCCGCCCGGCACCTCTACCTCGGGCGTCGCCGCCGGCACGAAGGAGCCCTGCGCGGTGATGAGGCGCACCCGCACGGTCGCGGTGAGATCGCCGGGCGCGTGCACGAGCAACTGCCTGCCGCCGTCGCCGCCGATGACGCCGGGGATGAGCACGCGGGTGGCCGGGTCCACGGACGCCGGGATCCAGTCCGCCCCCCGGGGGACGAACCCGTCCTCCTCCTTGTCCGAAAGAGCGGCCATGACCCTGCCCTGCCGGACCGTGACCTGCCACGCGGCCGCCGGCAGGCGCGGGGCCTCGCGCGACAGGCGCACGACGACCCGGCTGCGCGGCTCGACGACCAGACCCCGCAGCCGCGGCGCGGACACCGGACCGTCGGGTCCGCTGATGGCCACCTCGAGCTCTGCCGGAGTGGCCTCGGGGTTGACGAGCACCAGCGCGGACTCGCGCCCCGCCACCGAACCGCCGCCGACGAACCACCAGCTCGTGCCCGGTCCGAGGCAGGGCTGGCTGGCCAGTCCCCGGCCGGCGGAGAAGGAGTCGCGCGTCGTCTGCGCCGCGATGAGACCGGGGGCGAGGCCGTCGACGGTGCGCACCTCGAGGGCGGGCAGCCTGGTCTCGGCCGCGGCCACCTCGATGACGTCGCCGGGCTCGGCGAGCTGGCCCTGCTGGACCGCAGCCGAGCCGTCCTGGCCGTCGTCGAGGGTGGCGCCGGATCCGTCGCCATCGGGGCCCTCGAGGAAGCCCAGGACGGCCTCGCCGGGGCGATCCTGTCCCGCCAGGCCGGGGATGACCGTGATGATCGAGGTGGTCAGGGCTCCGTCGACGGATCCGGGCTCGGGGCACACCACCGTCGAGGAATCGACCGGTTGCACGTCCACCGCCGGGCCTTCGCCGCTGCCCGAGGGGGGCAGGACCAGGCCGACGATGATCGCGACCGCGAGGATCGCGGCGACGATGCCGACAGCGCGCCAGGCGCCTGGATCGCTGGGGGCGGGCGCCGCGGCGCGATCGCGACGACGGCCGATGCGCCGCGCGGGCCGTGCGTCGGAAGCATCGCTCACGGGGTCACCTCCTCCGCCTGCGCGTCGCCACTCGACTGCGCCGCCTCGTCCGTCTCGGCGGCCTCGCCATCGGGATCGACGTCGTCGTCGGCATCATCGTCTTGCGACGACCGCCGTGCCGGCAGGGCCAGAATCGCCACGACCACCCACGCGATCGCCTGCGCCCAGAGCCACCGGGTGCGCGGCGAGTCATCGACGTCGACGACGAGCTGTCCCGACGCGCCGGCCGGGATTTCGAATGCCTGGAGCCCAGCTCCGACGTCACCGCTGTCCACCGGTGCCAGGACGACGCCGTCCAGTACTGCGCGCCATGCGGGATCGGCAGTCTGGGCGAGCCGCACGTCGGTGGCGGGCGCGCTCACCGGCGCATCGACGAAGGGCTCTGCGGACCCCAGTCGCACGAGCGGCACGGGCGTGGCGTCCCCGGACGCGCTGTCGGCGACGACGACGCGGCTGGTCTCGCCCTCGACCCGCCACAGGACCTCGCCGTCGCGACCCGCAACGCGGCGCAGACCGGGGACCGAGTCCAGGCTGCGGCCGATGTCGCGGCCCGACGCCGCCGATTGCTCGAGCACGACGTAGCGGACGGCGTAGGAGGCCAGGCCGGCAACCTCGTCGCCCCCTCGACCGGAGACCAGCCCCGCGACCAGGCGATCGAGTTCGGCCCAGTCCTCGGCGGCGGGCTCGACCTCGGCATCGCCGAGTCGAGGTCCGGTGCCGTTGACCAGGGCGTAGTCCACGCGCCCGTCGGCCACGGGCCGCAGCACCAGGGTGCGCGGAGCCTCCGGACCGATCGCCTCGGCCACGACGAACGCCGGGAGCACGACCGGGTCGCCCCGCCGCAGTGGATCGCCGGAGCCCGGGAGCCACCACAGCAGGGCGAGCACCGGAGTGATGACTGCGGCCACCGTCGTCAGGCCCGCAACCGGCTGTCGCCAGCTGAACGCGGACTCCGCCATGCTCGCGCGCAGGCCGTCGGAGGCCAGCGCGGCGCAGGCGATGAGCGCGCCTCCCGCAATCGCGGTCAAGGTCCCGGGCCAGCCGATGACGGGGGACTCGCTCGCGGGTGGGGTGAGGGCCAGGCGGGTCGTGGCGAAGGCGCCGATCACGGCCACCAGGGCGACGCCCCACAGCCAGAGCACAGGCAGGCGCGTGGTCGGCCGCAGGATCGCCAGGAGGGCGGCGAGGACCAGGCCGGCCATGACCCACATCGGCGGAGTGCCAGGCCCGCCGGGGTCGAGCAGGACCAGCGACAGGGAGCTGGGCGCATCGACGGTCAGCGTGAGTCCGGCGTCGGTGAAGAACAGGGATGGATGGGCGAACAGGCGCAGCGACCACGGGACGAGCAGGAGGACCGGCACGATGATGATCACCGCTGATCGCACGGCGAATCCGCGATCGATCGCCCCCGCCACGGCCCGCGCGATCACCGCTGCCACGACGGCCAGCACGAGGCCGATCCACACGACGGGCGCGCACCCCACGACCACCGCGGCCAGGAGCGCTGCGCCCCACGCGGTGCGTCCCGTCGCCGGACGCAGCGCCGGCGCGGCACCCAGGGCGCGGCAGACGGTTCGCGCGAGAGCAGGGAGCAGGACGACGGCGATCACGGCACCGATCCGGCCGCTGGCGATCGCACCGGTCAGCCCGGGGAGCAGCGCGTAGGCGACGGCAGCCCAGATGCGCGGACCGCGAGCGTGGACGACACCCCGCAGCGACCACCACGCGCTGAGGCCGGCCGCCGGGACCGCGAGCAGGACGAGCAGTCCCACCATGAGCCCGGCCTTGCCGAGCACGAGTGTCGCCAGGGCGGCCAGGAGCGCCGTCAGCGGCGCCGCGGGGACCGTCGATCCGGGACCGACGTCATGCCAGGTGTTGACGTACGCGGCCCACAGGTCGCCGGCGCCCTCGGGGCTCGGCAGCAGCGCGCCGCCGAACAGGACGCCGTCGCCGAACCACAGGGCGCGCCCGGCAACACCCGCGGCGATGAGCAGGACCAGCGCGATGAGCACTCCGGGCCGCGCCAGCGAGCGCCGCACGAAGCCATCGGTCGGATCCTCGAAGATGTCGGCGTCGTCGGAGACCGGGCCGGAGTCGAGAGCGCCTCCCGGCGATGACTCGCCGCCGCGCCCCGACGAGAGCATCCCGCCAAAGGCCTCGATCGCCCCCCGCGCCTGCGACCACGCACCCGGGCGCAGGTCGCCCACGGCCTCCCGGGAACTCAGGGTCGAGGTCTGGGCGACGCGAGCGCGCGACGCCGAGATCCACCCCGGATGGGCGATCAGGGTTCCCAGTGCCGCGACTTCGTCCGTGGCGCGCCGCACGTCCTTGCCGAGCAGGTACAGCAGCGAGCGCAGCAGCGAGCCCAGCGACAGGCGCAGGGCGGTGAAGGGCAGTCGCCATCCGGGAGTCTGCGCCAGGAGCACCAGGAGCGCGGAGCGTCGATCGAGCCGATGCCCGCGCCCCGGCTGGGTCGATCCCTCGCGGCGGCCGTGATACGACGCCTCGCGGTGGTGCACCACCGCCTCGGGCACGACGCGCACCTCGTGCCCGGCGCGCCAGGCACGCCAGCACAGGTCCAGGTCGTCGCGATACAGCGGCAACTGGGGATCGAAGCCGCCGAGGGCGTCCCAGACGTCGCGGCGCACGAGCATGCCGGCGGAGCCCACCGCGTGGACCTCGCTGCGATCGTCATGCTGGCCCTGGTCGTGCTCCCGGCGCTCCAGGCCCGTCACGCGCCGGCCCGCGCCGGTGATGCTGAAGCCGACCTCGAGCAGCAGGCGCCGGTCATGCCACCCGAGCGCCTTCGGGCCCACGATCGCGGCGCGCGGATGGGCATCGGCCGCCTCGAGCAGGCGCTCCAGGCAGGTGGGCGCCGGCGCGGCATCGTCGTGGACGAGCCATATCCACTCGGTGGTCTCGACGTCGAAGGCCTCGTCGCTGTCGGACCTCAGGACACCGGAGGCCAGACCGGAGCTTACTGCCGCACCGAAGCCGGTGCCGGGGTCGTCGATGACCACGACGCGGTCGGCGCCGAGGGAGTCGGTGAGGATCTGCCGGCTGGAGTCGGTGGAGGCGACGTCGACGCCGACGATGGCGTCGGGATGGCGTGTCTGACCGCCGAGGACCGTGAGGACCGCGGGCAACCAGACCGCGCCATCACGGGCGACGATGACAGCCGTGACGCGGTGCTGTCCGCTCAGACCGCCTGCTTCTTCAGCCGGCGCCGCTCGCGCTCGGAGAGCCCGCCCCAGATGCCGAAGCGCTCGTCATGGGCGAGGGCGTACT
>JALQSY010000329.1 GCA_023264215.1 Candidatus Nanopelagicales bacterium | reverse complement strand
TGTAGAAGCCGCCGAGGATGACGGTCTCGTCGATGAAGGGGACCATCTCCTTGACCTCGTCCGGGGTGAGCAGGCTCATGTCCTCGATGCCCCACGACTTGCCCGAGGTGATGCGGCGGGTGAGCTCCTGCATGCGCTCGGGTGTGCGGGCCACCTCGATGCCGCCTGACTCGAAGAACGTGTCGAGTTCGATGTACTGCGCGAGGCTGTCGAGCGTGAGCTGCGCCATCTCCTTGTTGTGGTCGACGAGGAAGATGAAGTTCGACGCGTGGCCGGTCGACCCTCCCGGATTGGGCAGCGGGCCCTTGTCGATCTGGACGATGTCGCGCCAGCCCAGGCGCGCCAGGTGGTAGGCCACGGAGTTGCCCACGATGCCGGCGCCGATGACGACGCACTTGGCCTTGCTCGGCAGGGTGCTCATTGTCTTCCTCTCGAGTGGTGCTGATCGGGTGGTGCGCTGCTAGATGGCCCGGCGTACCTCGGCCTCGAAGCCGTGGACGTGGGAGGACATGACCTCGGCGGCCCGCTCGGCGTCGCCGGCGCGGATGGCGAGGAGGAGATCCCTGTGCTCGGCGACCGCGTCCTCGAGGTGCATGACCCGATCGAGGGCGAGGAACCAGATGCGCAGGGCGTGCATGTAGTGCTGGTCGCACATCGACTGCAGGAAGTCGTTGTGCGCGCAGTGGTAGACGTGGTGGTGGATGCGCTGGTCGAGCTCGATGAGTGCGCGCATGTCCGGGGCCGCTGCGATGGCGTCGATGTCGGCGAGCAGAGCATCGATGACGACGAGGTCCTCGTCATTGCGCCGCTCCGCGGCGAGGCGCGCGGCGAAGGGCTCCATCTCCTCGCGCACCTCCGACAGCGACGCGAGATCGCGCGGGTCGAGGGCGGCGACGAACATCCCGCGCCTCGGGTAGACCTCGACGAGGCGCTCGTGGGCGAGCGTGCGCAGGGCCTCGCGGATGGGGGTGCGCCCGAGGCCCAGGCGCTCCTGGAGCTCGGGCTCGCTGATGAGGGCCCCGGGGGCGAGCTCGAGGGTGACGATGA
Organism: Candidatus Nanopelagicales bacterium; assembly: GCA_023264215.1. The sequence continues at coordinate 693 of JALQSY010000329.1, read as the reverse complement.
GCGCGCGGATCTCCCGATAGGCCAGTTCCGCCTGCGACATACCCGCCCGGAAGTCGGGCTGGACGAGGGCGGCCGTGGTCACGGGCACAGATATATCAGTTATGCGGCCAGTTGTACATCAGATTCCCGCGATGTGCTCGGGATAGCCCGCGTCGACCATATGGCGGCCATCTGGTCGATGGCGTTGACTCTCAGCAGCCATTCGGTCGACGGAGTCCGCTGGCTCGGGGGCTGGGCCAGCCGTGGCTAGGGGACGAGGCCAGCCAGGCTCGGGCCCAGGCGGCCGGGGGCGTCGACGATCTCCAACGGCAGGCCGAGCCGGTCCGCTGCCCGCTGGGCCGCCCGCTCCAGGTCGGGGGTACGCCGCCCCGCCAGCCAGACGACCCGCGTGTAGTGGCGGAAGTAGTCGTCGCGCAGGTCGGGATGGCGATCCAGGCCCAGCTCGCGCCACACCACGCGGTCGAAGGACAGCACGAGGAAGTCGGTGAGCACGTAGGTCCCGGGCTCGGCCTCCCAGATCCGGGTCATCTCATCTTCGCCGGCGTAGAGGTCGTAGCAGTGCCGACCGGGCAGACGGCGCACGTCGAGGCGCTCGCACATCTCGTCGAGGGCGCCGTGAGTGCCGCAGTCGGCGTATCCGATCGCGATCTCGTCGTAGTCCTCGCGCAGCTGGAGCACCAGGCGCTCGACCTC
>JALQSY010000328.1 GCA_023264215.1 Candidatus Nanopelagicales bacterium | reverse complement strand
CGCCGAACTCGCGAGCGAGCTCGCGTGCGGGGATGGTGCCCGCCTCGAACCAGTCCGCCACCTCGGGCTTGATGCGCGTCTCGACGAAGTCGCGGACGACATCGCGGATGGCCCGCTCCTCCTCGGTGAGCAGGCCCTCGATAGCGAAGAGCTCGAGCGGCTGGCGGGGAGCGGCGGTCACGGGTCCTCCTGGCGACCCCGGCGACGGACGGACCGGGCGTCGCCACCAGTATTCCGCAGGTGCGGCGCCCCGGCCGTGCGGGGCGCCGCCCACGAGGGACGTTCCGGCCCGGGACCGGCGATTATCGACGCCAAGGCCCGAGAGTCGGGGGGGATGCGACAGGATGTGCGCCATGCCGTCACTGCTCTCTCGTGTCCGGGTGCCCCGGGACCTCGATCCCTCGTCGCGCGCCGGCCTGATGCTGGCGGCCGTCAGCGTCGGCCTGTCGTATCAGCCGAATCTGCTGACCCGCAAGAGCATCGACCAGGGGATCATCACGGGCGTCTCCGGTCTTGCCGGGTACTCCTGGGGCGTGTCCGCGCACAGCGCCCTGAGCGCGCTCGGCTCGCGCGTCGGCGGCAAGCGTGGTCAGGTGGCGGGCGATGCGCTCGTCGTCCTCGGATCGATCGGGGTCAATCGGCTGCTCGCCTGGCGCGAGCACGAGCCCACCTGGCGCTCCGCTGCGCGGCTGGCGAGCGGTGCGATGGCCGCTGCAGCGGCGGCGGGGATGGCGTCGCGCGTCGTCGAGGAGATCCCGAGTCCCGGCGTGCGCATCGCCGCGACAACGGGCAGCGTCGCCGCGCTCGGCGCCGGCGTGTACGGCGCAACGCGGCTGCTGCGTCAGCAGATCGGAGCCACCGAGCTCGACACCTTCCGCTCGGCCCGCGACGAGGGTCTCGGCGGTGTCGTCCGCGCCATCCGGCAGATCGCGACGGGGGAGCCTGAGGATCTCGCGCAGGATCAGGACCTCACCGTCAACCCGATGGTGGCCAGCGGTATCGGCATCGCGGTGACCGGGACGCTTCTCGGCCTCGCCGCCGTCGAATCGCGCGTCACCCGGCTCTGGGGTCGCGGTGTGGCATCGCTGTTCGGCGGGACCCCGGAGGATCACGCCACCGTCGCGCGTGGCCTCACGGCCGCGGCCACCGTGGTCGTCGGCGGACTCGCGCTCAAGCTCGTCGACCGCGAGCTCGGCAACGCCGGAGAGGGCATGGAGCCCGCGCATGCCACTCCACCGGACATCCCGGAGATCACAGGCTCGGCGGTGTCGGGTCGGTCCTGGGCCGATCAGAGCCGCGAGGGACGGCGCTGGCTCAGCATGGTGCTGCGCCCCGACACCATCTCCGCCGTGATGGGCGAGCCCGCGACCCAGCCCATCCGCGTGTACGCGAGCCTGTCCAGTGCGACCACCAAGGAGGGGCGCGCGCAGGTGCTCCTCGACGAGATCGATCGCACCCGGGCATTGGAGCGCCCGTACGTAGCGCTGTGGTCTCCCACCGGATCCGGCTACGTCAACTACGTGGGCTGCGAGACCTTCGAGTACCTCACCCGCGGCAACTGCGCGAGCCTGGCGATCCAGTACTCCGTGCTGCCGTCGTCGCTGTCGCTCACCGACGTCAAGCTCGGCACCGTGATGTACGCCGGATACCTCTACAGGATGCGCGGCAGCGCCTCCGAGTCGTACGCCGCCTACGACCCGCTCGCCACCTCCGGGCCCATCGGCGGCTCGTTCATTGAGGTGCTGC
>JALQSY010000327.1 GCA_023264215.1 Candidatus Nanopelagicales bacterium | reverse complement strand
TGGCATCGAGGACGTCGACGATGCGGCCCTGGCGTGGCTCGGCGTAGCGGACGGCGTGGGCGAGCACCGCGGTGATGCCGCGCTCGCGCGCCCAGCCGAGCATCCGCGCGGCGACGGCAGTGGAGAAGACACCGCTCTGCGCCCGATGGCTGACGATCTCGATGCGCAGGCGATCGCCGAAGATCTCGTGCCACGGCGCGATGAGTGCATCGGCGAGGTCGGGTCGGCGCGCGGCGAGGGCCTCGGCGATGGGTGAGTACGGACCGAGTAGAGCAACGAGACCGTCGGCGTGTGCGGCGATCTGCTCGAGAGTGACGGCGACCGCGCGTGAATCAGCGGCTGTATCTGCACGGGCGGCATGCATCGTGCTGATGAGCCGGCACAGTGACGACCAGCCGCGCCGATCGCGGGCGAGGAGGACGGCGCGTGGATGGCGGGGGTCCACCCACGCGCCGCCTCGGGCAGGGCTCGCGCCCTGCGCGCAGGTGCGATCTATCCCGTCAGAGAGACCGCGCCTTGCGTCCGGAGGACGGGCGCCCGGAGGCATGGGGCGCCCTGCTCCACCGACGAATGAGTTGCCGGCGTGCGGAAGGTCGAGGGCCAGGTCGGCGCCGAGCACCGGTGTGATGCCGGCCGCGTCGCAGGCCTGGACGAAGCGCACCGCGCCGTAGACGCCATCGCGATCGGTGAGCGCAGCGAAGGACTGGCCGTGCTCGGCGGCGCGGGCCACGAGATCGGCCGGCATCGAGGCGCCGTGGCGCATCGAGTAGGCCGACGCCACGTGGAGGTGGGCGAAATCCACGGCACGTGCCTCACCCCGTCGCCGGCAGGGACTGCTGCCGGTCGATGTGCAGCAGGGTGCACACCTGGTCGTGGAAGGTCTCGGCGTCGCGCAGCAGATCATCGGCCTCGCGCTGGCTGACGACACGCAGGCCCGCCTCGGCAGCCGAACGCTTGGGTGCACTCGCGGCGAAGAACTGCGCCCACTCGCCGAACTCCGGTGCGACCGCGGGCAGCACCGACCACACGCTGCGCAGTCGCGCGCGACTCTTGGCCGGCTGCGCACGCGCCGCGAGCACCGCGGCCGCGGAGCGCAGGGCGGACAGATGCGCACCGACGTAACGCTCCTCGGCTGTCTCGGCGTACGTCGCCTCGACCAGGCCGCGCTCGGCAGCGGCGAGCAGGTCAGCGCTCGGAGTGGTGACTCTCATCGCAGCTCCCATCGGTCGTGTCCTTTCGCGTGCGGGTCGGTGTGCGGGTCAGCCGGTAACGCGGGTCAGCCGGTAACGCGGTGCAAGGTCCAGTCGCCGCTGGCGTAGGACAGGTCGTAGACACCCGGCTGCCGGCTGCCCGAGCGGGCCTCGATCCGCCAGGTGTGGGTGTCGGCATCGGCTCGCTCGGGGGTCCGCCACCAGCAGGCACCGGTGACCCAGTGGCCGAGGACGCAGGTGACGACATAGCCGCGGCCCTGCCAGGTGAAGCGCGAGGGGCGCCGGGCCGCAAGGGCCACTCCCGTCACAGGGGCGGCGTACTGTCGGGCGCTGGTCGTGCCGGTCCGGGACATCATCACCTCCTGAGGGCACGTATTCGAACAGATGTTCGAAAGATAGACCGGGGGTCCGACAGCCGTCAAGGGAGTCGGGCAGATCGACCAGGACTGCCGCACGCAGGCGGATCTACACACTTTTATGTGTAAGACTTTGTGCGGAATTCAGCACGCACCCTCGAGGAGGCACCGTGGCGACCAACCTC
>JALQSY010000326.1 GCA_023264215.1 Candidatus Nanopelagicales bacterium | reverse complement strand
CCCCTGCGATCAGTTTGCCCACCAAGAACCGGGTGACGATGCGCAGATCATGAACTTTTGTGAGACGAACTATGGCGTCACGTTCCCACTCTCGACGAAGGTCGATGTCAACGGCTCCAAGACCCATCCGATCTTCGCGTACCTGAAGGAGAAGACAAGCGGGTTGCTCGGGTCCTCGATCAAGTGGAACTTCACGAAGTTCCTCGTCGCCCCAGATGGCACCACGGTCAAGCGCTACGCGCCGAAGACCCCGACCGAGATCGTCGAGGACATCACTCCCCTGCTCGCCGACTAAGCGCCGCCGACGACTGAACGTCCCCGTTGTTGACACTTAGGTGCGACCGTAAGTGTCAACAACGGGGACGTTCGTCGCGGAATGGTGACCGGACGGCGGATCAGCCGACCGCGGCCACCGAGACCGGCAGCGCGGTGACCGCGGCGTTGCCGCTGAGAGGATCGAAGCGCGTGTCCTCGGTGATGTCGTTGACGCTGCTGCCTGGCAGCGACGCCGCGTGGGACCAGCCGACGCCGTCACGCGAGGCGTGGCCCCAGCCGTGGGGCATGCAGACCACGCCGGGCATTACCGACTCGCTGATCTCCGCCACCGCCTCGATCGCGCCCGCCTGCGTCGACACGCTCACTCGGTCGCCCTCGGCGATGCCGCGAGCCGAGGCATCCTCAGGGTGCAGGAGCACGGCGCAGTGGTTCGTGCCCCGGGTGAGGCGCTGCGAGTTGTGCATCCAGGAGTTGTTGCTGCGCAGGTGGCGACGGCCGATCAGCAGCAGCTCGCCCTCCGGCCCGGTATCGCCGAGCGCCGACAGCAGGCGCGGCCAGTCGGCCACGACGACCGGGTGGTCCAGGCGGATGCGCTTGCCCTCGGTCATGAGCCGGCGCGGCAGCACCGGGTGCAGTGCGCCGAGGTCGAGGCCGTGCGGATGCTGGCGGACCTTGCGCAGCGTCAGGCGCCGACCATGGCGCAGCCCCCAGGGGCCCGCGCGCAGGGCGGCGTCGACGAAGCGGCGCGGCAGCAGCCTGCGACGGGCGGCGTTGAGCGCGCGGGCCCGCCGCCTGCCCAGCGTGCGCGACTCGACGCGGTAGAGCAGCTCACGCAGGATGTCGGCATCCGACCGAGTGTCGGGCTCGGGCTCGATGACTCGCTCGCCGTAGCGCACGTGGTTGCGCACGCTCACGGCCGGGAAGACCAGGTCGAACTCCTCGCGCTCGAGCGCGGTCGTGGGCGGCAGGATCACGTCGGCATGGCGCGTCGACTCGTTGATGTAGTAGTCGACGGCGACGCAGAACTCCAGCGAGTCCAGCGCCTCGTCGATGCGCCGGCCCTGTGGGACCGTGAGCACGGGGTTGCCCGCGACGAGCACCATCGCGCGGATCTGGCCCTCCCCTGGAGTGAGGATCTCGTCGGCGAGCGTGCTGGACGGGAACTCCGCGGCGACCTCGGGGATGCCGCGCACGCGTGAGCGCCACCGGTCGTAGCCGGGCAGATCGGTGGTGAGCTTGCCGATGCGCGGCAGATCGAAGGCCGGCTCGGCGAGCATCCACCCGCCGATCTCGTCCAGGCGCCCGGTGAGGACGTTGAGCACGTGCACGAGCCAGTACGCCGTGGTGCCGAACTCGGTCTGGCAAACCCCGAGTCGCGCGTATACAGCGGCTCGTCGCGCGGCGGCGAACTCGCGCGCGAGCCGGCGGATGGTGTCAGCGGGTACGTCGGTGCGGCGTTGGGCGTCCTCGGGGGTGA
>JALQSY010000325.1 GCA_023264215.1 Candidatus Nanopelagicales bacterium | reverse complement strand
GACCGACATCCTGCTCGAGGCAGGCATCGGCGATATCGCCGTCGGTGACTCGGTCGGCATCATCTCCAGCTCGCGCGAGGACCTCACGCCCGTGAAGGCCGCCCTGGCCGCCCGGACCAATCGCCTCGACATCGAGGGCTCCATCGAGGAAGCCATGGCGGGTGCGGACGTCTTCATCGGGCTGTCGGCCGGCAAGGTCTCCGACGCGGCAGTCGCGTCCATGGCGCCGGACGCGATCGTCTTCGCCCTGGCCAATCCCGATCCGGAGATCCACCCCGAGGTCGCGATGCGGACCGCAGCGGTCGTCGCGACCGGACGCAGCGACTTCCCGAACCAGATCAACAACGTGCTCGCCTTCCCCGGGATCTTCCGCGGTGCGCTCGACGTGCGCGCGACGACCATCACCAAGGGGATGAAGCTCGCGGCCGCCGAGGCGATCGCCGACGTCGTGGCCGATGAGCTCGCCGCGGATCTGATCGTGCCGAGCGTGTTCGATGCCCGCGTCGGCGTGGCTGTGCCACGCGCTGTCGCCGCAGCCGCACGTGCTGACGGCGTGGCGCGACGCTAGGGTCGCCCTCCGCTAGGGCTGCTCCCCGCTCAAGGACACGAATTGGGCGTTTAGGGGCACCTGATGTCCGCTTTGCCGGGCTTAAAGGACAAGTTCGTGACCTCGAGCGGGGGAGGGTGCGTCGGCGACCGTGCTCACGAGCCCCTGGTCGAGGGGCGCGGTGCGACCGGTTAGTCCTCGGGATCGTCGAGCCGGGCGAGCCAGGTCGCCAGCCTCTCGACGGGGATCTCGAAGTCGGGGTTCAGGTCGACGAACTCGCGCAGGCGCTCAGCGAGCCAGTCGAGCGTGACCTCCTCGTCGCCACGACGGCGCTGGAGTTCCTCGATGCCCCGGTCGGTGAAGTACATGGCCTAGGCGAAGGCGGCCTGGACGACGGCGCGCTGCTCTTCCTCGTGCCGGTGGTGACTGCCGACCGCCGGCGATGACGACGATGGCCGGCTGATGCCCTCGATCGGGCGATTGCCGATGAGGCCCGGCAGGTTGATGGCGATGAACGACCAGGCACCCTGATTGGCTGGCTCCTCCTGGACCCAGCGGACACTCGCAGACGCCGGGTAGGAGTCGATCATGGCGGGCAGCGTGCGCCAGGGAAGCGGGTAGAGGCGCTCGAGCCGGATGATCGCCGTACGCGTGTCGCCGCGCTTCTCGCGCTCGGCGACCAGGTCGTAGTAGACCTTGCCGCTGCACAGCAGGACCCGCTCCACCCCTGCCGGATCGACGGTGAGGTCGGGCAGGGCCGGTTGGAAGTGGCCGTCGAGGAATGCCGACAGGGGCGACGTCGCCGCCTTGGCGCGCAGCAGGGACTTGGGCGTGAAGACCACGAGCGGACGGATGAGCGGGGAGTGTGCCTGCCAGCGCAGCAGGTGGAAGAACGACGCGGGAGTCGAGGGCATCGCCACCGTCATGTTGTCCTCGGCGCACAGCTGGAGGAAGCGCTCGACGCGCGCGGAGGAATGGTCCGGTCCCTGACCCTCGTAGCCGTGCGGAAGCAGCATGACCAGCGCGGAGCGCTGGTTCCACTTCTGCTCACCGGAGGAGATGAACTCGTCGATGATCGTCTGGGCGCCGTTGACGAAGTCGCCGAACTGGGCCTCCCACATCACCAGGCCGTCGGGGCAGTCGAGGCTGTAGCCGTATTCGAAGCCCAGCACGCCCGCCTCCGAGAGCGGGCTGTTGGAGATTTCCACGGG
>JALQSY010000324.1 GCA_023264215.1 Candidatus Nanopelagicales bacterium | reverse complement strand
AGGCAGCAGACCGTCGAAGCCGTGGACCGCACCCGCCACGCGATCGACACCAACAGGCACGCCAGCTTGCCGAAGTCGCCGGGCGTAGTCGATGCCCTCATCGCGCAGGACATCGCACTCGGCGACCGTGATGTGCGCGGGCGCGACCCCGGACACATCGGCGGCGAGCGCAGGGACGACGTAGGACATCCCCTCGCTCGACAGCGAGGCGTCCGCCAGGTAGTGCTGCCACATGGCCTCAACGGAGTCGCGACTCAGCGTGGGTGAGGGTCCTCGCATCGAGTGGTCGTCGTCTGTCGTCGCGGGCGTGCGACAGTCGAGCGCCGGGCAACTCAGCGATTGCAGCGCGATCGGCCGACGGATATCGCGAGCATGCAGGGCGAGGCCGGCGGCGAGGGCGGCGCCAGCGCTGGATCCGTGGACGACGACTCGGTCGACATCGATCCCGGGGATGCTCGCCAGTCCGGCCAGTGCGCGCTTCGCATCGTCGAGTGCGGCGGGTGCTGGGTGTTCGGGCGCGAGCCGATAGCCCACACTCACGGTGCAGACGCCGTGGGTGGCCGCCAGGGGCACCGCAATGCGCTCGGCGCCGAGGGGGGCTCCGACGATGAACGCGCCACCGTGGAAGGCAAGGACGACCGGCAGTGGGCGATCTATGCCGCGCGGGCGCCACATCAGCGCGGGCACGCCCCCGACGGACACGGAGGAAAGTTCGACGTCATCGCGCGGCCAGCGCGGGGCAGGACCACCTTCGTCAGCCATGTAGTCCGCGAAGAGTCCGCGGACCGCGTCGATGTCGCGGTAGTCGACATCCGGCGCAGGGAAGTCACGCAACCACGCCGCGATCTCCGGATCGATCGGTCCTGCCACCCCAGCAGGATGGCAGGCGCGGAGAGCAGAAAGGGGTCAGGCGGCGAGAGCGTGTGCGCTGCGCACGCGGCCCGAGATGGCGCACGCGATGATGCTGAAAGCGCGCTCGCGGGCCACGAGGGGCTCCGACGGATCGATCATCACGCCGCGGACGACCGGGCTGATGCCGACGACCTCGGCTGTCTCGGCAAGTTGGTTGAGGTCGGCGGGGGTCGCGGCGGCGAGACCGGACTCCGCGACGCGGCGGGCCAGGCCCTCGAGTGCGGTACGGGTGAGGGTCATGACTGCTCCTTCTCCAATGCGTCGGGGGGAATCCGACATCTCGAGGTTAGGGATGATTGATGTTCACGTAAAGCGATGAGAATTCATCGTGTCGATCGTTTATGCTTATGCCTATGCCCTTCGGACCTGCCCGCTACGAGGTGCGTCATCTCGAGGCGCTGCGGGCGGTGGCCGAGGAGGGAACCTTCCGCGGTGCCGCCGATGTCCTCGGCTACTCGCAGGCAGCGATCAGCCAGCAGATCGCCAGCCTCGAGGCACTCACCGGTAGCCCGGTCTTCGAGCGACCCGGTGGGCCTCGGCCGGTGATCCTCACACCGGTCGGCAGGGCGGTCCTGCGGCATGCGGAGGTGATCCTCGAGCGCCTCGACGCGGCGCGCGATGAGGTCTCGGACATCGCCGCGGGCACCGGCGGCCGGCTCATCGTCGGCACCTTCCAAAGCGTCGCGGTCGAGTTGCTGCCCGACATCGTCGGTCGCACCCGCCAGGAGATCCCCGGTCTGATCATGCGCGCGATCGAGGAGGACGAGAACTCACCGCTGATCGAGCGGCTGCACGATGGCGACATCGACGTGGCATTTCTTGCCGGACCACTGCAGGACGACTCCTTCGAGATGATCGA
>JALQSY010000323.1 GCA_023264215.1 Candidatus Nanopelagicales bacterium | reverse complement strand
CGAGGAACTCCCCGTCGCCAGCGAGGGTGACTACGGCACCGTGGTCGAGATCGCCCAGAGGGCCCTCGATGTGGAGCCCACGGGCTACTTCGGCCCCAAGACCAAGGCCGCCGTCGCGGAGTACCAGGAGGCCATCGGCCTTCCCGCCACCGGTCAGATCGCCACCTTCACGTGGTCGGCGCTCGGCGCCGAGACGGTCGCCGCCGCCCTCGACGCAGCGGGCACCGCTGACGGATTCGTCGACGGCGAGCCTGCGGACATCCAGGAATCTGCCCCTGCCCAGGCGGAGACGACGACACGCAATGCCAAGGCGTCCGATGCCCCGGTGCTCGAGGAGACCGATCAGGGCGAGGCCGTCGCCGTCGTGCAGCGCGCCCTGGGCGTGAAGCCGGCGACCGGTTACTTCGGTCCCGTGACCGCCAAGGCCGTTCGCCAGTTCCAGTCCGACAACGGCATCCCGACGACCGGCGTCATCGCGACGTACACCTGGGGAGCGCTGGGCAAGGAACTCGCCAGCCGCGCAGCGACCGCTCATGCGACGTACGGCACTGTCTTCGGACCGGGTGTCTCGAAGGGCAACGGCAACGGCGGCAACTCCGGTGGGAATTCCGGTGGGAATTCTGGCGGCAATTCCGGCGGCAACTCCGCGAGCAACGGTGGCAGCAACGGCGGTGCCGGTGGCAATGGCAACCTGTTCTGCCCGGTCAAGAACTTCTACTACGGCGATGGCCTTGGCGCGCCGCGTCCCGGAGGTCGCAGCCACGCCGGCCTGGACCTCATGGGCAAGCGTGGTGAGCCGATCTACGCGATCGACTCGGGCACGGTCACGCGCTCGGGCTACCAGAGCAACGGGTCGCTCATCCTCGACATCACTGGACCGCGCGGCATGTACTTCTACGGCCACTTCGACAAGATCCTCGTCGGCTATGGCGAGTCCGTGAAGGCTGGCCAGTTGATCGGCTACATGGGCGACACGGGGTCCCCGGGTGCCGTGCACCTCCACCTGGAGGTGCGTCCCAATGGCTGGTCGGGCGGCTACGAGGACCCGGTGCCGCTGATCAGGTCTCTCTGCGGCTGACCCTCACGCGCCGAACGGCGTGAGATTGCCCTGATCTGTCGGGAGCTCGGTGGTCGAGATGATGAAGCCGAGATAGATCCACACCACGACGCCGAGCACCATCGACAAGATCACCCAGAGACGAGCGCGCTTGGCCTGCTGAGCGGCGAGTGCCATGTCCCCTTGCTTCTTGGCGCTGTTCGCCTTGATCGCGAAGATCAGTCCGGGGATGGCCAAGGGCCACGCGCAGAAGATGATCGCCAGGATCGACGGGATCAGCCAGTCCCGGATCGGCGCGCCGTCGGCGTCCACGACCGCGGGCTGCACGTGCGGCACCCCCGGCGCCTCGACGACCGCCCCCGGACGCGGGCGCGTCTCCTTGGTCCACGAGTCACCGGTCCAGTAGCGCTGTAGGTGGTCGGTGAAGGGGTCGTCGTACCACCCGGCGGGCATGGAGGCGGGCGTGGTCACGGGACCAGCCTAGGAGAAGAGCGCGCTGTAGCCGTTGAGGGCAGGCTGTCCGCCCAGATGGGCGAAGAGCACCGTGGATGCGGGGTCGATCTCGCGCGACTCGACGCAGTGGATCAGCGCGGCCATCGACTTGCCCTCATAGACGGGGTCGGTGACCATTCCCTCGGTGCGGGCTGCCCGCTTCATCGCCGCGATGGTCGTGTCGTCCGGGATGCCGTAGATCCCGGCATGGAAGCGCTCGTCGAGTTCGATGTCGGTCTC
>JALQSY010000322.1 GCA_023264215.1 Candidatus Nanopelagicales bacterium | reverse complement strand
TCAAGGCCATCGCCGGCTTGCAGCCGATCGACGGCGGACGCATCACAATCGACGGCGCCGTAGTCGACGAACCAGCCAGCAACACATTCCTTCCGCCCGAGCAGCGTCGCGTGGGCATGGTCTTCCAGGACTACCTGCTCTTCCCGCACATGAGCGTGCTGGACAACGTCGCGTTCGGCCCGCGGTCGCGCGGGGTACGCCGCACTGATGCCGACACGGCTGCTCGCACCTGGCTCGAGCGGCTCGACATCGCCGAGTTCGCCGACCGCCGGCCCGGGCAGCTCTCCGGCGGGCAGGCTCAGCGCGTGGCGCTCGCCCCCCGCGCCCTGGTCATCCGACCGGATGTCCTCCTGCTCGACGAGCCGCTCGCCGCGCTCGATGCGGGCACGCGCGCGAGCGTCCGCTCCTTGCTGCGCCGGCACCTCGGGCAGGTGCGCGGTGCGGTCGTGCTCGTGACCCACGATCCCCTCGACGCGATGGTGCTCGCCGATCGCGTCGTCGTACTCGAGGAAGGATCCGTCGTGCAGGTGGGCACCCCCGCCGAGGTTGCCCAGCGCCCCGCCTCGGCGTATGTCGCGCAACTCGTCGGCGTCAACATGCTGCGCGGATCGGCGAGCGCGGGCGCCGTCGAGGTCGAGGGCGGCGGAGTCGTCGCGGTGGGTGATCGGCACATCAGCGGCCCGGTGATCGTCGCGATTCGACCCGAGGCGATCGCCGTTCATCGCGAGCAGCCGCAGGGCAGCGCGCGCAACTCCTGGCGCGGGCGCATCGCGACGATGGAGGCGCGCGGCGACCTGGTCCGCATCGACGTGGCTGCCACGCCCCGGCTCGCCGCGGTCATCACCCCCGGCGCGGTCGCCGAACTCGACCTGCACGAGGGGGCCGATGTCTGGATCAGCGTCAAGGCCACCGACCTCGACGTCTACCCCGCCTGATCGACCCTCGCCCGTGCCGACGGCGCGGCCAAGTCAGGTCAGGCCACCAGCGGCAACGCAGGAAATCGACACGTGCGGACGCGGCTAAGTGTCGATGTCGTGCGTTCCCGACCTGGGGCGAGGACTCGTTGAACCCCGGCTCACGTGAGCGTGGATCGGGTCAACCCTCGCGGCGTTCGCGCTGCTTGCGGATCTCGTACTTGCCCAGCGCCGCCAGGTGCACCTCGTCCGGTCCGTCGGCCAGGCGCAGCGTGCGGATGCCGGCGAGCATCGCGGCGAGCGGAGTGTCCTGCGAGACGCCCATCCCGCCGTGCACCTGGATGGCGCGATCGAGGATGCCCTGCACGGTGAGCGGCGCCGCCACCTTGATCGCCTGGATCTCGGTGTGCGCGCCGCGTACGCCGACGGTGTCCATGAGCCACGCCGCCTTGAAGGTGAGCAGGCGCAGCTGCTCGACCTCGATGCGCGACTGGGCAATCCACTGGCGGATCACGCCCTGGTCGGCGAGCGGCTTGCCGAACGCCACGCGCTGCTCGACCCGCTCGCACATCATCTCGATAGCCCGCTCGGCCATGCCGATCGAGCGCATGCAGTGGTGGATGCGACCCGGACCCAGGCGCCCCTGCGCGATGGCGAAGCCGGCGCCCTCAGCGGCGAGCAGATTGCCGGCGGGCACGCGTACGTCGGTGAAGCGCAGCTCGGCGTGACCGCCGTGGTCGTGGTCGTCGTACCCGAAGACCTGCATGGGCCGCACGACCTCCAGCCCGGGAGTGTTGCGCGGCACCAGGATCATCGACTGCTGCATGTGACGATCGGCGCTGGGATCGGTCTTGCCCATGACGATGAAGATCGCGCAGTCGGGGTTCATCGCCCCGGTGAT
>JALQSY010000321.1 GCA_023264215.1 Candidatus Nanopelagicales bacterium | reverse complement strand
AGTCGGCGGGTATCGCACCGGCGTCGCCGATGACGGCGAGTTCGGCGCCGACGGCGACGGTGGTGTCCTCGGGCACGCGTATGGCCAGCACGATCCCGCCAGCCGGGGCGGGGATCTCGGTGTCGACCTTGTCGGTGGAGACCTCGACCAGCGGTTCGTCGGCGGCCACGGCCTCGCCGACCTGCTTGAGCCAGCGCGTGACGGTGCCCTCGGTCACCGACTCGCCCAGGGGAGGAAGTACGACCGATGTCGTGCCCTGCGCGCCGGCGGCCGGTGCGGCCGGTGCGGGAGCCGGCGCGGGAGCGGCCGGGGCGGGTGCGGCAGCCGGGGCGGCGGGGGCGGCGGGTGCGGGTGCCGGTGCGGCGGGCGCGGGAGCCGCCGCCGCGCTCTCGGAGGCGTCGCCGATGACGGCGAGTTCGGCGCCGACCTCGACGGTGGCGTCCTCGGGCACGCGGATGGCCAGGATCACCCCGCTTGCCGGGGCCGGGATCTCGGTGTCGACCTTGTCGGTGGACACCTCGACCAGCGGTTCGTCAGCAGCGACCGTGTCGCCGACCTGCTTGAGCCAGCGCGTGACGGTGCCCTCGGTGACCGACTCACCGAGAGGGGGAAGGGTGACCGAGACGGGCATGGGACTCCTTCGAGCGTCAGGCGTGGGCGTGCAGGGGCTTGCCGGCCAGGGCGAGGAAGGCCTCGCCCATGGCCTCGTTCTGAGTGGGATGCGCGTGGACGAGGGAGGCGACGTCCTCGGGATACGCCTCCCAGTTGACGATGAGCTGGGCCTCGCCGATCTGCTCGCCGATGCGCGACCCGATCATGTGCACGCCGACGACCGGGCCGTCGGTGCGCTGGACGAGCTTGATGAAGCCCGTTGTCGCGAGGATCTGGCTCTTGCCGTTGCCGCCGAGGTTGTACTCGTAGACCTGGACGCCGTCGGCGCCGTACTCCTCCTTGGCCTGCGCCTCGGTGAGGCCGATCGAGCCGATCTCGGGCTCGGAGTAGGTCACGCGCGGGATGTCGACGTCGCGGATGGGCCGCGGCGCGAGGCCGCCGAGCTCCTCGGCGACGAAGATGCCCTGCTGGAATCCGCGGTGCGCGAGCTGCAGGCCCGGGGTGATGTCGCCGACGGCGTACACGCCGGGGACGTTGGTGCGCAGGCGCTCGTCGACGAGCACCCAGCCGCGATCCATCGCGATGCCGTTCTCTTCGAAGCCCATGCCGTCGGTCTGCGGTCCGCGTCCGACGGCGACGAGCAGGATGTCGCCATCGATGGTCTCGCCGTTCTCGAGCGTCACGTGCACGCCGTTGTCATCCTGGGTCGCTGATGCGAAGCGCACGCCGGTGGTGAAGTCGATCTTGCGCTTGCGGTACGCACGCTCGAAGGCCTTGGACAGGGACTCGTCCTCGGCGGGCACGAGCCGCGGCAGGCCTTCGATGATGTGGACATCGGCGCCGAAGGACTTCCATACGCTGGCGAACTCGACGCCGATGACGCCGCCGCCGAGCACGATGACCTTGCCGGGGACGTAGTCGAGATTGAGTGCCTGATCGGAGGTCATGATGCGGCCGCCGATCTCCAGGCCGGGCAGGCTGCGCGCGTAGGAGCCGGTGGCCAGCACGACCGCCTTACCCGTGTACGCCGTACCGTCGACTGTGACGGTGTTGGGCGATGTCAGGCGGCCTTCGCCCTCGACGTAGGTGACGTTGCGGCTCTTGACCAGTCCCTGCAGCCCCTTGTAGAGCCGGCCGACGACGCCGTCGCGGTAGGAGTTGACCTTGGGCATGTCGATGCCTTCGAGTGTCGCCTTCACGCCGAAGC
>JALQSY010000320.1 GCA_023264215.1 Candidatus Nanopelagicales bacterium | reverse complement strand
TGAGCACTGGGCGGTGAACATCCGTCGATTCGTCATGCGACCACGCCATATCGGGGACCTGGTGCCCGGCGGGACGATCACCGCGCAGGCTGCCGCATTCTGCGAGGCGGCGATGATCAGTGGGCTGAATGTCATCGTCGCCGGTGGCACCCAAGCGGGCAAGACGACCCTGCTGAATTCCCTTCTCGGCTGCGTTCCCGCTCATGAGCGGATCGTCAGCTGCGAGGAGGTCTTCGAGATCCACCTTCCGCAGCACCCCGACTGGGTGGCCCTGCAGACGAGGGATGCCAGTCTCGAGGGAACGGGGGAGATACCCCTGCGGCGACTGGTTCGAGAGGCACTGCGCATGCGGCCGACCCGCCTGGTGGTCGGCGAGGTGCGCCAATCCGAGGCCCTCGACCTGCTGGTCGCCATGAACAGCGGCATGCCCTCCGCGGCGACGCTGCACGCGAACTCGGCCCGCGAGGCCGTCACGAAACTGTGCACCCTTCCCCTCCTCGCGGGCCAGAACATTTCCGCCGACTTCGTCGTGCCAACGGTGGCCGGATGCGTGGATCTCGTCATCCACACGGCCACCATGCGCGACGGCCGTCGGCAGGTGCGCGAGATAGTCGCCCTTCCCGGGCGCATCGAGGGTGGAACAGTCGAGATCGCAGAGCTGTTCCGCCTTGAGGGTGGAATCCTGCGCAGGGGATCGGGCTTCCCCCCGCACGCGGATCGATTCGAGGCCGCCGGCTACGACCTGGCCGCCCTGCTCGCCCCTGACCGCCATGAGCCCCGGCACTTCGACGAGGTGGCCTGATGGGAGCCATGCTCGGACTGGGAATCGGGGTGGGGCTGATCCTCGTACTGCTCGGGGTGACGACCCCCGCCGCCGTGCGGCCGCCGCGGCAGTCCCGATGGCAACACCTGATCGATCGTGCCGGCGCTCACCGGGTGACGCCGGGTGGATTGCTTGCCGCCTGCTTGGGAATCGGCCTCGTCGCCGGCCTCGTCGCACTCGTGTTCACGGCCGTGCCCATCATCGCGGTCATCGCAGCGATCGCCGTCGGATACGCGCCCATCATCACGCTGCGCCGCCGTGCGGTACGCCGGTCGCGATCATTGCGGGCCTGCTGGCCCGACGCGGTCGACACGCTGGCCTCGGCCGTCAAGGCCGGAATGTCCCTGCCCGAGGCGGTGGCCGACCTCGCTCAGCGTGGACCCGATGCCCTGCGTCCTGCCTTTGCCGCGTTCACCACCGAGTACCGAGCCACCGGTTCCTTCGCCACCGCGCTCACGACACTGTCGGATGACCTGCGCGATCCGGTCGCCGATCGCGTCGTGGCGGCGCTGCGCATCGCCCGCGACGTCGGTGGCGCCGATCTCGGCCGCGTCCTCGGTGCCCTGAGCTCCTTCCTGCGCGCCGACGCCCGGACTCGAGGGGAGATCGAGGCTCGACAGAGCTGGACGGTCAATGCCGCGCGCGTCGCCGTCGCCGCACCATGGGTGACGCTCCTGCTGCTCTCCACGCGGCCCGAGGCCGTCGCCGCCTACTCGACCACCGGCGGTGCCGTGGTGATCATCGGCTCATGGTCTCCATCGGACGCCTTCCCGATGACCCTCGGATCATCAGGGAGCCCGATCGCCTGGGAGTAGCGGCATGAGCCCGAGTGCCGGCGCCCTGCTGGGGCTGATCATGGCAATGGGGGTGCTCAGCGTGGCCGCCGGTGTCATCGCGCATCGTCGCCCACGGCTCGTGGATCGACTGGCACTGCGCGAGCGGCGTCCGCCGGCACGCGAGAAGGGCCCGATCGGCGTCCTGGCCGAGATCGTGCAACCGGACCTGCGGCCGATCATGGCCCGGCT
>JALQSY010000031.1 GCA_023264215.1 Candidatus Nanopelagicales bacterium | reverse complement strand
GTTTACACGGGTCTATTTTTTGTAAACTATGGAGGCCACGACGACCTGGCGCGACGCCAAGCGCTACCTGTGGGTGCTGGGCCTGACCATGCCCCTGCTGCCCTTCATCGGCGTGGGCCTTCACGTGGCGACGGGCTGGGGAGTCTGGCTCTGGATCGGGCCCATCTTCATCCTCGGTCTCATCCCTCTCATCGACTGGACCGTGGGCCTGGACCCGTCCAATCCACCCGATGACGTCATCAAGTCGCTCGAGCAAGACCGCTACTACCGCTGGCTGACCTATCTCTTCCTCCCGCTGCAGTACGCCGGCTTCGCGTTCGCGTTCTGGTACATCGCCACGGCGGACATCAGCGTCCTCGATCGTGTCGGCCTTGCGGTGACCGTCGGCTTCATCGGCGGCCTCGGCATCAACACCGCGCACGAGCTCGGCCATAAGAAGGAGAGCATCGAGCGCTGGCTGTCCAAGATCGCCCTCGCCCAGACCTTCTACGGCCACTTCTACATCGAGCACAATCGCGGCCATCACGTGCGCGTCGCCACCCCGGACGACCCAGCAAGCTCACGCGTCGGAGAGAGCTTCTACCGATTCTGGCCGCGCACCGTCGTGGGCTCCTTCGCCAACGCCTGGCACCTGGAGGCTCGCCGCTACTCGCGCCGGGGCCAGCACCCGTTCCGGATCGGCAACGACGTCCTCAACGCCCTGCTGATGTCTGTCGCGCTATGGGCCGTCATGATCATCTGGCTGGGGCCGGCGATCCTGCCCTATCTGGTGATCCAGGCGTTCGTGGGCTTCACCCTCCTGGAAGCGGTCAACTACCTCGAGCACTACGGCCTGCTGCGCCAGATCGTCGGTGTTCCCGGCAAAGAGCGCTACGAGCGCGTCGAGCCGCGGCACAGCTGGAACTCCAACAACATCGCGACCAACGTCCTGCTCTACCACCTGCAGCGGCACAGCGATCACCACGCGCATCCCACGCGGCGCTACCAGGCGCTTCGCGATGAGAAGGATGCACCCGCGCTGCCCACCGGCTACGCCGGCATGATCCTGCTCGCGCTCGTACCGCCGATGTGGAACCGCGTCATGGACCGTCGAGTCGCTGCCCACTACGACGGCGACATGTCGCTGGCCAACATCCAGCCGGGCAAGCGCGAGCGCGTCCTGCGCCGGTTCCCGCCGACTCCCGCGCAGGCTCAGACCGTGCGCGCCGAGGAGCTTCCCGGGGCCATCGCGGTCCTCACGGGCGGTCCGGTGATCGCCCAGTGCCCGGGATGCGGCTACGTCTACGACGAGCGCCGAGGCGATGAGCGCGAGGGCTTCCCGGCGGGTACGCCCTTCGCCTCCATCCCCGACACCTGGTGCTGCCCCGATTGCGGCGTGCGCGACAAGGTCGACTTCATCGTCACTCACGCCGGCTGATCGTGCCGACCGCAACGCAGCCCGACAGGGGTGGCTCCGCCGCCCCGCCGGGTCTCGCCACGAGCGAGCGCATCCTGGCCGTCGCCGCTGAGATGACCGCCGAGATCGGCTGGTCCGGCGTCACCATGTCAGCACTGGCCGAGCGCGCCGGGGTCAGCCGCCAGACCGTCTACAACGAGTGGGGCAACCGAGACCGGCTTGCCCAGGCCATGGTGCTGCGCGAACTCGGTGCCTTCCTCGATCGGGTCGATGCCGGCTTCGACGCGCATCCAGGTGACCTGCGTGCCGGTACGCAGGCGGCGATCGCGAACGTCCTCGACCTCGCACGCACCAATCCGCTGCTCGCCGCCATCGTCACCGCGACCCATGGGGCGGAGACCGAGCTCGTGCCGCTGCTCACCACCCGGGCCGATGTTGTCATCGACGTCGCGAGTGAGCGGGTGAGGGAGCGGCTTGAGGCGTACCCCGGGGTTGAGATCGATGCACTGGAGACGACGGTCGATCTGCTGGTGCGGACGGTGCTCAGCCACGTCATGCAGCCGAGTGCGGATTCGTCCGACGTGCCTCGAAGCCTCGCGGCGGCGGTCGCCCGACTGCTCAGCTGAATGCCGGCAGTGGCCACCGGCCGATGACCCGGTCGCCGTAGGTCATCACCTCGACCGACCTGACGCCGTCTAGCTGCGCGATCGTGTCTCGAATGCCCACGATGGCAGCAGGGTCGGGGGCGAGAACCTCCACGGCTGCGGCGAATCGCCCCTGAAGGCGCAGGACGGTGATGACACCGGGAATCGTGCGCAGCGTGCTCGCGAGACCGGCGGCGGGACCGGACGCCTCGATCCCGAGTGCGCCGCCGACGAGACCGAATACAGCGGGATTGGGCACGACGATCGGTGTCACGACGTGCCCTTCGAGGAGCCGCTGGGCCCTAGTGCGCGCCGTCGACTCAGGGATGTCGAGTTGCTGGGCGATCTGCGTGAAGCCAAGGCGGGCGTCCGCGGAGAGCAGGCACGCGATATCCCGATCCAAGGAATCGCGGATCGGAAGCGGCTGCTGCAGGGTAACTCCGGTCACCTCGACGCCGAGAACCGCGTGAACCTCGACGACACTGGCCATGCTCCTCAGATCGTCTAGGTCGGGCTCAAGGGAAGCCGGGTCTCGACCGATGATGCAGGCAAGGCCGTCCCATGCCCCGAGGCTCTGCGCGGCGAAGACGAGCCCCTGCCGATCGCGCCACGAGGGCAGGAAGTCCGACGTCATTCCGCGCATGAGGGCGACGGCTGTGTGAGATCGATCCAGCGCCCGGTCGTTGACGATGCCGACGACCTCGAGCACCCCGCCGTCGATGAGCCGGCGCAGGCGCGAACTCACCGACGGCGCCGACAGGCCGACGGCCGCCCCCAGCTGGGTAGCCCGTGCTCGCGGGGCCGCCTGCAGCGCAGCCATGAGGGCGTAATCCTGCGGATCGAGTGGGTCAGGGCGGCCTGGGCTCATGTTTTCCTTGACTTTAGGGAAGTTGCTTGCGAACTGTTGCCCGCATCATGGGTGATGCCTACCTTTTTTCGCAGCAAGTTTGTGAATTTCCGCGAAAGGATGAGTTATGCGCGTCCTCATCGTCGGCGGCGGGATGGCTGGCTGGACCCTCGCCGGGCATCTCTTGCGCGCCGGCATCACGCCCACGATCGTGGAGCGCGCCCCCGAGTACTCGCGAGTGGGCTTCTGCATCGGCCTGTACCCCTTCAGCGCCAATACGCTGCGCCCGACCGGCGTCTACGAGCGCTACGCCAAGGGGTCGCTGCCGGTCACGGACTACACCATGTGCGACGGACACGGCGCGGTGATGCAGCAGATGTCCATGGCTGAGGCGCTCGGTCGAATCCAGGGATTCATGGGGATGCTCCAGCGCGCCGATCTGCTCGACACGCTGCGTGAAGGTGGCGCAGGTGCCGGCCTGCGCATGGACACAACCGTCACGGGACTCGAGCAGACCGATGATGCTGTCACCGTCACCCTCTCCGATGGCAGCGCCGAGGAGTACGACGTCGTTCTCGCCTGCGACGGCATCCACTCCTCGACCCGCGCGTTGCTCATCGGGAGCGCGGACAAGGGCCTTACCGACTGGGGGTTCACCGCCTTCACATGGTGGACGCCGCGGCAGGAGGTGATCGGCGACGGGGTTGTCGAGTACTGGGGCGCCGGTGGGCTGTTCGGCCTCTACCCCCTCGAAGACCGGATCAATGCGATTGCCGGCATGCCGACACCCGCAGGCCTGGATCAGATGAGCCAAGAGCAGATCGTCGCGGCGGTGCGCGAGCACTTCCGTGACTACCCCGAGCCGGTGCAGCAGGCGCTCGCCCATGCCGCCGATGACACCGTGTTTCCCTGGCCGATGGTCGATCAGAAGGCCGAGCAGTGGATCCATGGACGGGTTGCGCTGGTCGGTGATGCCGCCACGGGCTTCCTCCCGACCGCCGGCGTCGGTGCCTCCAACGCCATCAAGTCCGCCCAGGTCCTCGCGGATGAGCTAGGCCGTGCGGACGCGTCGACCGTGCCACTGGCTCTCCGTCTGTGGGAGCAGCGTGCACGCGACAAGGTCGAGGCCAACCAGGCGGCGTCGCGGACGCTGGCCAAGATGATGTTCGTCAAGGGAAACACCATCGCAAAGGCGCGTGATCTCATGCTCAAGCACTACCCGGTGGAGAAGGTTGCCAAGGACATCGTCAAGAGCAATACCGAGCCGTGGTGATCCCGTGAGCAATCGCTATCGCACGACCTTCAACCCGGCCACGGGCGAGCACATCCAGTACACCGTCACCGGCCGCGAGAGCGGCGGTGCGGTCGTGCGCTACCGGTGGACCAGTGACCCGGGCGGGACGATCGTCGACCACACGCATCCGGGCTGCGCCGAGACCTTCACGATCCTCGAGGGCGAGGCCACGCTCACCATGGGCAATGAGCGTGTCGTGCTCGGTCCCGGTGAGACAGCCGTCGTGCCGCCGGGCGTCGTCCACAGCGAGCGCAATGCGACCGGCCTGATCGTGCGCGGGATCGTCGAACTCGATCCTGCCTCCGAGACAGCCGAGCTCCACGATGCTCTCGCCGGCATCTCCTCTGACCTGCCGCACACGCCGCAGGGCGCTCCGAAGAGCCCGCTGCAATTGGGGGCGACGTTCTGGGGTTTCCGGGGCGACATCCGAGCGACCAAGCCACCGATCTGGCTGCAGAACATCTTCCTGCCGATCCTGGCGGGCGTCGCGGGCATCGCGGGGGTGCATCGGTCCAGGCCCGAGTGGGACTCCCGTCTGCCCGACGGCGCACCCGACGCACCATCGCTGTTCGATGAGAGCCAGTACGCGGAGCTGCTCGTCAAGGCCGGATACCCCGACGGCATCTACTCGCCCAAGCCGCGCCAGCGCTGACCCACCCGCGAATTCGCTGAAAGTCCCGGTTATCAAGGCTTATGGGGTCCGCTATCCCTTGATTACCGGGACAGTCGCCCTTCAGGCGCGGATGACCAGTCCCTTGCGCAGCGGCAGCAGTGGTGGGATCTGGGCGAGTGAGATCACCGCGAGTACGACGTAGACGAGCGTCCATGAGCCCGCGGCGTCGAGCAGCGCCCCCGCGAATGTCGGCCCGATGGCGGCGAGCAGGTAGGTCACGGCGAAGGCCATCGCGGTCAGCCGGGCCGACGATTGCCCATCGACGGCAGCTTCACTGAGCATCGACAGTCCGATGGTGAACCCTCCTGCGTTGCTGAACCCGAAGAGGAAGAGCACCACCGCGGTGAGGATTCCGGGCGTGTAGGCGAGGCTGAGCAGGCACACGGTCGTCACGATGACGGTGATGACCCACAGCGTGCGTCGTCCCGGGAAGCGCTGGGCGACCCAGGGCAGCAGCAGGGCGGCGAAGATCTGCGAGGCAGTGAAGAGCCCGAGGAGCAGGCCGCCCTCCTCTGCGGTCCAGCCGCGCTCATCGAGTGAGGGAGCGATCCAGGCCAGAGCGGTGTAGAAGACGATCGAGTTGATCGCGAGGTACGCCGTGAGGGCCCAGGCGAGGGGATTGCGCCACGGCAGGGAGCGAATCGAGATCGCGCCGACGCTGCGATCACCGTCATGACGACGGTACGGCGACTCGACAAAGGTCCACATCGCGAGCGCGATCAGCGCCGGCACGGCCCAGACCGCAAGACCCCACTGCCATGACCCGGTCGCGAGGGCGACCGGCACGGTCAGTGCCGCCCCGAGGGCAGCTCCGGTGAACATCGACGCCGTCCACAGCCCGGTCGCCGCTCCGGTCGACCGCGGCAGGCCCTCGCGGACGATGGCGGGCACGAGCCCTGAGGCCAGGGCGATACCGAGGCCGCCGAGAAATGCGGTGATGAAGAGCACGATGGGCGCGCCCGCGAGGATGCGCGCCCCGGTGGCGACGACGAGGAGCGCCAGGGCAAGCCAGACGGTCTGGGGACGACCGATGCGCTGTGCGAGGGCAGGGACGATGAGCGCCGCGAGTCCCATGACGACGACGGGAAGAGTGGTGAGCAGCCCCATGGTGGTGTCGTTCCACCCGGTGGCCGCCTGGATCTCGAGCGTCAGCGGAGGAATCGACGTGAGGACGCCCCGCAGATTCAGTGCGACGAGGGCAAGGGTGAGCAGGAGCAGCCAGGGGGGAGTGCCCGTGCGCCTCGACACCGGTCGAGACTACTCCGAGGCGATCACGTGAGGACGGCGCTGAGCTCCGCGAGCCGCGTTCGCTTGAGGGAGTACCAGGTCCAGTAGCCGTGCTTCTCCGACTCGACGATGCCGGCTTCGGCGAGCACCTTGAGGTGATGGCTGACGGTGGGCTGGCTGACGCCCACCTCGTCGGCGATGTCGCAGACGCAGGCCGAGCAGTCCGGGCTCGAGCGCAGGAGCGCGAGGATCTGAAGCCGCGTGGCGTCGGCGACGGCCTTGAGCAAGGTGGCGAGCTCCTCGGCCGAGGATCGGTCGATCGGCGAGCCGAGCCCGGTGGGACAGCACGCCGGTCCGGCTCCGGTACGTCGATTGCTCAACGCGGTGGTCGCCATGGAATCCATATTGACAGATATCAATGTGGTTGCCAAGGTACAGCAGTGACTTCACGTCGACTCCCGTCTCCCGTCCGGTGGACGCGTGCAGCCGCCCGCGGTGCGGCGGCGGGGTAGGCCCATGTCCTCGGAGGCGCCTCAGGTGCTCGGGCGACGGCTCCTGGCCGAGTTCCTGGGCACGGGGCTGCTGGTCGCTGCCGTCATCGGATCCGGGATCATGGGTGCCCTGCTATCCGATGACCTCGCTGTCGTCCTGCTGGTCAATGCGGTGTCGACCGTGGCCGCTCTCGGGGTCCTCATCTGGATGCTCGGGCCGATCTCAGGGGCGCACTTCAATCCCTGCGTCACCGGCGTCGAGATGGTGCGCCGCGAGATGCGAGTAGGCGAGGGGCTGCTCTACGTCCTCGCGCAGGTCGCCGGAGCGCTCGCAGGCGTTGCCCTGGCGAACGTCATGTTCGCGCTGCCTGCCTGGGAGCCGTCTACGCGCGTGCGCGAGGGCGGTCCGATCTGGTTGGGTGAGATCGTCGCCACGGCGGGCTTGCTGCTGATCATCGGGGCCCTCACGCGCACCGGCAATGGCCGACTCGGTGCGATCTTGGTGCCCGCCTGGATCGGGTCGGCGTACTTCTTCACCTCCTCGACCTCCTTTGCCAACCCCGCCGTCACGATCGGCCGAAGCCTCACCGACACCTTCGCGGGCATCTCGCCGGCATCGGTGCCTTACTTCATCGCGTTCCAGATCGTGGGCGCCGCCGTGGGCGCTGCGTTGACAGAGTTGCTCTACCCCCGGCGCGGGATGACTCCCGAGCCGCTGGATCTGCCGTACCCCGTGCATGACGGCGACGGCCTGGACCGAAAGGGAGGCCGTCATGGATGACAGGCCCACCGTGCTCTTCGTCTGCGTGCACAATGCGGGCCGTTCGCAGATGGCCGCTGGCTACCTGCGAGCGCTGAGTGACGGCAGTGTCGACGTCCTCTCCGCGGGATCCGCTCCCGGTCCTGCGGTCAACCCGGTTGCCGTCGAGGCCATGGCAGAGGAGGGCATCGACATCTCGACGGCCATCCCCACCGTGCTCACCACCGAGTTCGTGCGCGCAGCCGACGCGGTGATCACCATGGGCTGCGGGGACGCGTGCCCGATCTTCCCGGGCAAGCGCTACGAGGACTGGGTCCTCGATGATCCGGCCGGGCAGGGAATCGAGTCCGTCCGCGCCATCCGCGACGAGATCCGTGAGCGCGTCGTCACATTGTTGCGGGAGCTGACGCCCGGGCTCCGATGAGCGCCGCATCGACCCGATCGATCGCCCGGCGCAGGCGCCGCTCGCGTTCGCTTCGATCCCGAGCGCTGATGCGCAGCGAGGCAGGAAGCTGCTTGGCAGCAAGGCGAACGCATGCCTCCGGATTGAGCGATCCCGTGCCGTCGCCGCCCAGCACGATGGCGTAGTCGAGGATGTCGCTCGGCCAGCCTTGGATGCGTTCGAACAGGGCGATCTCCTCCGTCGCCCCGTACGCCGGAGCCACGAGCCTGGCCTGTGCCTGGTGCGCGACCAGGTGGACGACGGGGGTGGGCCATCCCTCGGATAGCAGGTGCAGGGCTCCGTCGACGGGGGCGAAATTCGTACGCCTCGCTGCTGATGCTTCGCCGATCCCATGCAGCCAGGCAGCGGCGATGATGATCTCTCCCCGCGGCCTGTCCAAGATCGTCACGGCGTTGTCGGCGAGGGCGGCGGCACGGGCACTCCGCTCCCAGGCGAGTGGAGCCTGCGATGCCAATGCGGTCTGCGATGCGTCACGCGCGTAGCGGATGAGCTGACTGTCCACAGTCGAATGCCACCGCCTCGAGGTGACACTGACGCGCACGGCGCATGAACTTTGGGTGAAGCGCCGTCTACGTGAGGAGGGACTGCACGCGCTGGTAGGCCAACGCAAGACCCGCGTATCGCTCCTGGCGCACGTCCGCCGGGACCAATCCGGCTTCGTCATCGGCACGCCGTAGCGCGTCGAGTCGTTCCCCCACGGTGGGAGCGGGCTCGCCCGAGCCCCCGAGCAGATCAGCGGCCGTGAGGATGTCCGGGTCCACGCCGCTGACCGGCTCGATGACGTTGAGATGGTGCCCGACCCCGTAGAACGGCGCCTCCATGGCGGCGAGGGAATGGTGGGCCACCAGGCGCACGACGCGTTCGGGCCACTGCTCTCGGATCAGGAAGAGTGCACCGTCGAGAGGATGGAAGCCGGTCCGCCGGATGGTGGGGGCATGACCGAGGTCATGGAGCCACGCGGCCGCGGTCACGTCCGCCGGGTGCCCGCCATTGATGCGGTGAGCGAGGACACTGGCATGTCGGGCCGCGCGAGCGGCGTGCTGGTAGAGGCGGGCGTCCTCTCGAAGCACGTCGCCCGCGAGATCCCTGGCACGGGCGACGACATCAGCACTCTGTCCTGGCACGAGGGCAAGTGTGCAGGCGCCACCCGCCTCATGCGCGCCATCTCGACGTCATCGTGAGGACCCTCACAGGTCGGCTTCTGTTCATCTTTTTGCAACGTGGTCCTCATCGGCGACCTCGGTAGGCGTGCGTTCACCCAATCGACGAAGTGAGTTCAGGCGCAAGCCCCCTCCGCGACAGCGGACGTGGACAGGCTCCCCCTGTGGCGACGACGTTCACCCCGGTCGACCGAGGGTCGTATGACGACGTCGAACCGCGGCAGATCAGCATCACTCGCAGCTTCACCGACCAGTTCTTCCGCGGCACCCTTCGAGCGAGCGGCATCGCGGTCCTGCTGATCATGACGCTGGTCGGACTCTTCCTGTCCGCCCGAGCGCTCGAAGCTCTGCAGGTGGCGGGTCCCTCGTTCATCACCACGCAAGTCTGGGAGCCCGACGGCGGCCAGTTCGGCATCGCGGCGGTGCTAGCGGGCACGGTGTTCATCGCCTTCACCTCCATCATCATCGTGGTGCCGCTCTCGACCGCCGTCGCCCTCTACATCTCCGAGTACGCGCCCCGCGCGATCAAGCAGTCACTGGTGGCCCTCGTCGACCTGATGGCAGCGGTCCCCAGTGTGGTCTTCGGCCTCTGGGGGTTCTTCTTCCTGCAGGGCCACATGATCGGGATCGCTCGATGGATTTCCACCTACTTCGGCTGGATTCCGATCTTCTCCGTCGATGGCTCGGATCCCGATGACCCTCTGTCAACGGCCACGGTGTTCACCTCATCGACCTTCATCGCGGCCGTTGTGGTCGCAATCATGGTCGCGCCGTTCACGACAGCAGTCATGCGCGAGGTCTTCTCCCAGGCTCCCGTGGGTGAGCGCGAGGGGGCCTACGCCCTCGGAGCGACAAAGTGGGGGATGATCCGCGCCGTCGTCATCCCCTTCGGCAAGGGCGGCATGATCGGCGGGACGATGCTCGGCCTCGGGCGCGCTCTTGGCGAGACGATCGTCGTGGCGCTGATCATCTCCCCGGTCTTCATCATCCAGCCGCACATCCTCCAGAACGGGACAAACTCCGTCGCTGCGCTCATCGCCCTGAGATACGGCGAGGCGACTCCCTTCGGTACGTCGGCCCTGATGGCTGCCGGCCTTGCTCTGTTCCTCATCACCCTTGTCGTCAATTTCGCGGCGTCGAGCGTCATCGCTCGCACCCGATCCGGCGCTGCGACGGACGAGTGAGCGTGCCATGACCCTGGACACCAATGCCCTGTCGGCGCTCGACGACCAGTTCAACGAGGGGCGCCGGCGCACGCGAGTGACCAACTGGACTCCTCCGACCTCTGAGCCGACGCCTCGTCGCATCGGAGGGCTCCGGCGGACCGACGTGCTCGCCGTCAGCGGGGCGGCCGTCAGCGCAGTGGGGCTCACGGCGCTCCTCTTCACCCTCCTGCCTCTGTCAGGAATCCTCGGCTTCATCGTCGTCGCCTACCTGCTCTTCGTGGTCATCTACGCCGTGCTCGTCTCGATGGACGAGACCCGGTCAGCCGTCCGAGATCGAGTCGCGGCGACGATCATCCACAGCATCGCCTTCCTCATGCTCCTCGCACTGGTCTTCGTGGTCGTCTTCACGGTGCTCCGTGGCTGGGAAGCGCTGGTCAACAGCAACTTCTACACGCAGGACATGTCAGCGGCCGGGCCCCTGGATCCGCTGGACATGGGCGGTGTCTTGCACGCCATCGTCGGCACGCTCATCATCATCGCGATCGCGTTGGTGGTGGTCATCCCTCTCGGAATCGCCTGCGCCGTCTTCCTCAATGAGGTCCCCGGTGCCTTCAGCCGACTGGTGCGCACGATCACCGAGGCGATGACCGCCCTGCCCTCGATCGTGGCGGGCCTGTTCATCTACGCCTCCCTCATCTTGATCTTCGGCCTACCGAAGTCGGGCTTCGCGGCCGCTCTCGCGATCAGCGTGATGATGCTCCCGATCATGATCCGCTCGGCAGACGTGGTCCTGCGACTGGTGCCGGGCTCGCTCAAGGAGGCCGCTTACGCGCTGGGTGCCGGGCAGTGGAGCACGGTCTGGCGCGTCACCTTGCCGACCGCCAAGTCGGGCTTGATGACGTCGATCATCCTCGGGACCGCGATGGGCATCGGCGAGACTGCACCGGTCCTGCTCACCGCGGGCTTCACCGCATCCCTCAACACGAATCCGACGACCGGCCCGATGATCTCGCTGCCGCTGGCCACCTGGGAGTTCGTGAAGTCTCCGGAGCCATCCATGATCGCCCGCGGCTTCGGCACGGCCGCCGTACTCATGCTTCTCGTGCTCATCCTCTTCGCCATCGCGCGCATCATCGGCGGCCGGGGTCCGGGCAACCTCACCAAGTTCCAGCAGCGCCGGCGGGCGAAGCGTTCACGTGAGGATTCCCAAAGGTTCACCAAGCTTGACGCTGCTCGGGTCGCATCGGCAGAGGCAGCCGCGGGAACGTCGTCTGGACCCCGATCCCTCGACTTCGGAGACCCACGATGAAGCGTGTCCTCAGCGTCGCCGTGCTTGCCTTCGGCCTCGCACTCCTCAGCCCCCTCGTGCCCGCCTCGGCGGCGAGCTACGTCCCCGTGTCCGGCGCCGGCTCGACATGGAGTGCCAATGCGATGGACCAGTGGCGCCGCAATGTCAATCAGTACGGGATGAGGATCGACTTCCAAGCGTCGGGCTCATCCGATGGGCGAAATCAGTTCCGCAACGGCACCGTCGACTTCGCTGTGTCGGAAATCCCCTATGGGCTCAAGGACGGCAACGCGGTCGACCCTGTCCCCACTCGACCCTTCGCGTACATGCCGATCGTGGCAGGCGGCACGTCCTTCATGTACAACCTCAGGATCGGGCCCAACCGTGTCACGCAGTTGCGCCTGTCGGGTGAGAACATCGCGAAGATCTTCACCGGGGTCATCACCAAGTGGGACGACCCGGCCATCAAGACAGACAATCCCGGCCTGACGCTGCCGCCGATCAAGGTCGTGCCGGTAGTGCGCTCTGACGGCTCGGGCACGACCGCACAGTTCACGGCCTGGCTGGCAGCGGAGTATCCGAGCATCTGGAATGCCTACTGCCAGAAGGTCGGACGCTCCACGCCCTGCGGCTTCACGTCCAATTTCCCCAGCGGGCCGGGCTTTGTCGCCCAGAGCGGCTCGCTCGGCGTCTCGGGATATGTGAAGCAGGACCAAAGCGTCGGGACCATCACGTACGTCGAGTACTCCTACGCCAAGGCGGCCGGCTTCCCGGCGGCGAAGGTGCTCAACAAGGCCGGCTTCTACGTCCTGCCAACAGCCGAGGCGGTCGCCGTCGGTCTGCTCGGGGCTCGGATCAACCCGGATCTGTCGCAGAATCTCTCGGGCGTCTACGGCAACGCGGACAAGCGCGCCTATCCGCTCTCGTCCTACAGCTACATGATCCTGCCGACGAGCAACGACAACGGCTTCAGCAACGAAAAGGGCAACACGCTCGCTGACTTCGCAAACTATTTCCTCTGCCAGGGACAGCAGCAGGCGGATGCACTCGGCTACTCGCCCCTGCCGATCAACCTGGTGAAGGCCGGGTTCGATCAGATTCGACGTATCCCCGGCGCCGTGGTCGAGAACATCAACATTGCCAAGTGCAACAACCCGACCTTCTCGGCTGATGGCTCGAACACCCTCGCCAAGACCGCGCCGCAGCCGCCGGCATGCGACGCCAAGGGCCCGACCCAGTGCGGGACGGTGGCTGAGGCCGGCGGCGGCAACTCCGGCGGCGGCAGCTCCGGCGGCGGTAACTCCGGCGGCGGTAACTCCGGGGGCGGTAACTCCGGGGGCGGTAACTCCGGGGGCGGTAGCTCAGGCGGTGGCGCGGCTGCGGGGGGCGCGGCTGCGGGGGGCACGGCCGGTGGAGTGACGACCGACGTTGCCGTGACCGATGTCGCGGTGGACACAGGCGCGGCGGTGGTGGTCGACCCAGAGACCGGCCAGGTCATCGCCGCGGAGACCACCACGGTGGATGCCACCACGGGCGAGGTCATCGTCGATCCCGCAGCAGCAGCAGCCGCAGGCGCCGGGGCCGCGTATGTCGCCGGCATCCCGGTGTCCACCCAGGCGAGCTCGGGTTGGGGCCCCTACACCGGGCTCCTCGTCGCGACCTTCCTCGTCGTGGTCGCGCTGCTCTTCGCCCCACCGCTTGTAGCGCGCTATATGGCTGCACGGCGCGCTGGCGGTGACGCATGAAGCGTCTGGCCATCTCCGCAGCCGGTCTCGCCCTGATCGCTGGTGGGGGCACCCTGGCGATGCCAGCATCGGCTGCGCCGGTTGACGCGTCGCCTCGCAACGAGTCCAGCGCTCTCACCAAGGAGGGCGCGGGCCCCTTCGCCGACTTGCGCGTCACCGTGTCGCAGACGCGCAATCTGGTGAATCAGGTGGTGCGCGTCAGCTGGGAGGGCGGCAAGCCTACGAAGCCCGACTTCGGGCCCGTCGGCGTCAACTACATCCAGATCATGCAGTGCTGGGGTGGTACGGCTGAGGACGGACCACCCCGCGAGCAGTGCGTGTATGGAGCGCAGAAGACCAGCAATGGCGGCCAGAACACCAACTCACGCCAGATGACCACGGCCGGCCTGGTGGATCCTCTGGAGGACAAGTACGAGGAGTTCAAGTTCGACGATCTGTCCTACATCCCTTTTGTTTCGTGGACCGGCAAGACGACGACGGGCAACAAGTCGGAGTTCTTCGATCGTTACACCTCCACTGAGAGCAATCACGTGCGGACGCGAGGAGATGGCACCGGCGAGGACTTCTTCGAGGTCCAGACCGGTGTCGAGTCCCC
>JALQSY010000319.1 GCA_023264215.1 Candidatus Nanopelagicales bacterium | reverse complement strand
GCCCTCAGCCTCATGGAGCCACGCGAGCGACGGATGCTGGCCGCGATCGAGAAGCTCATCGGCGCGGACATCCCCATCGACAAGGTCCCCAGCATCGCCGATGTTCGCCTGCTGCGCCTCGAGCGCACCCGCGAAGCGATCGAGGAGGTCCTCGACGATCCCGGACAGCAGACGCGCCTTGAGTCCGTGCAGGACACCGTCACCGACATGCTCGAGGACCGTGACATGGAGTCGGTGCTGCTCGCGGCATTCGCCCTCATCCACGCGGGCATGGGAGGCGATGCGGAGGGCGAGGAGGATCGTGACCTGTCCGTCGAGGCATTCGCCGACGGCAGAGCCGGCAAGGTCAAGGGCGGCCCGAAGCGAGAGGGCAAGAAGCCTGCCGTCGGCAAGACGCGCCTGTGGATCTCCGTGGGCCGCAAGGCCGGGATCGGACCGGGCGACATCGTCGGCGCGGTCACCGGAGAGACAGGCCTGAAGGGTCGAGACGTCGGACCGGTCAAGGTTCACGAGTTCTTCTCGCTCGTCGACGTTCCCGAGGCCAAGTCGCGCAAGGTGGTCAAGGCGCTCAACCACTGCACCATCCGGGGCCGCAAGGTCAAGGTGAAGGTCGACCAGGGCTAGGGCCGTCAGTCGCGGGCCGCCCCCGCGGTGAGGACCGCTCTCATGGACGTGCGCGCCGCCTGCTGGTCGATCGGCAGGCCGAGCGGCAGGAGGGCCCGCAGGCCGACCGGCTCGGACTGAAAGCCCCAGGCCAGGATCGCCGGGTTCACGTCCGTCCGCATCAGTGCCGCACGGGCAAGGTGCACGAACATGTCATTGCGCGCTTCACTGGCCACCCGCACGCGCTCGGCGATCTGCGCGCGAAGCGATGCGTCCGTGCGTGCCGCCACACCGATCTGGAGGAGGACCCGCTGCTCGGCCTCCTCCTGAGATGCCTTGATCAACTTGTCTGTCATCACGTCGGCGGCAGCCCAGTAGGGATCGTCCGAAGCCAGCGCGGCGACGAGTTCCCAGGTCCATTCGTAGCGGTCGGGCGCCAAGGCAACCAGCAGGACGTCGGCCAGAAGCGCGCCCTTGCCGTCGTACCGCCGGTAGATCGCTCCGGTCGTCACGCCTGCCTCCGCGGAGATACGACGCGTCGACAGGGACTCCACTCCCTGGTCGGCAAGGAGGTTTTGCGCAGCCTGGATGAGCAGCCGGGTCGTGGGGTCCGAGCGCGCTGGCTGAGGCACGGCGGGCACGTCCGCGACAGTCACGGTGCCCACGCGCGGCACGTGCAGCCCGCCCTTCTCGACATCGCATGCATCGAGCAGCCACCTGATGCGCTCATCGGTGGGCCCGGGAGCCGGTATGTCGATGCTCGCGAGCATGGCGTCGCCCAGGCCGACGACCGCGAGATACCACGCCATGCCCGGGGGAAGCACGCGTTCGAGGCCCTCGCGCAGAGTCGTCCACATGGCGAGGGAGACCTCACGCACCTGGGGCAGGGTGTGCCCGGCGATGATCACCTCACTGGCGAGTTGAAGCAGCTCTTGACCATCCTCGACGGCGAAGGAGATGGCAGCTCTCTCGTCAGACAGGCTCAGGAGAGTCTGCTCGAGCTCATCGCGTATCTCGGCGCCGACGTGGGCGAGGAGTGCTGCCCTGTCCGGCCAGCGCTGATAGACCGCTCCGGTCGAGTAGTACGCCCGCCGGGCCACGCCGTCCATGGTCAGGCCGGCCTGTCCCACGTCACGGAGCTCCGCGCGTGCGGCATCCAGGAGCCCACGCGTCGTCGAGTCGTGCTCCCCCTGCACGCGACGAGCCTCACCGTTGGTTCGGCACCTTGCGCAACGAAGGTCGATAGGCCGTCCTA
>JALQSY010000318.1 GCA_023264215.1 Candidatus Nanopelagicales bacterium | reverse complement strand
CACTAACGGGTCAGCGAACCCGAAGCCACTGTCGGTTCCCCCTTCGTACATCTCTTGAGTGAAGGGGATGACCTCGCCGAGGTAGCGCAGACTCTCGTTACGAATCGGCTTGGGCTTGGGCTTCTTGCGCACCTCACCTAGCGCCGCCGCGGGCGCCTCACGCACGTCCGCCGTGGCGAGTGCGCTCGGCGCGGCGGCTGGCACCCCGAGTGTCAGTGCACCGGCCACCGCCACCGCGAGGGTGCGCTGCACCTAGACCGAGCCCTTGCCATTCCAGTTGGCCAGCGGGATGTAGCAGACCGCCGATCGCAGGCCCTCGTCCCAGTCGCGCTTGGGCTCTACGGCCGCGAAGGGCTTCACCTTCTTCTTGCCCTTGGTGAATCCCTTGATCGCCTTCACGCACTTGGCATCCGCCTGCTTCTGGATAGCGGGCCCTGGGAACGGGTTGCCCGGCGTACCGGTGAGATCGAACGCGTAGCCCACGGCGACCCAGTTCTTAGCGCCACCGCACTTGGCGATGGCGTTCATGCGACCGGACTTGGGCAGCGCCGGGGTGCAGCGAGCGAATTCGCGGATGCCGGCTGCGGTGCCGAGGAGTTCAGGGATCGAACCGGACCACGCAGACATCTTCTCCCGACCAACCGGTCCGGCCAGCGCCGACACAATGCACCTCACGGTGCGATCGCCCGCCTCCCACTCGGCATCGGTGGGAGCACCCGCCTTGGTGAGGAAGAAGCGATCGGGGATCATCAACCCCGGAGCGCCGTCAGACTGCTTGTACTGGTCCAGGAGTTCGAAGGGGCACACCTCGAACAGCCAGCCGAAGTTCTCCAGGCGCTCGCGCTCCTCCGAAGGCTTGCCCCAGTCCGCCGGGTACTCCCCGAGGTGGAAGACCTCGCCGTTATGCGGTGCTTCGCAGTCCACCGACGTACCCGTCACCAGCGGGTCGAAGGCATTGGAGCTCGAAGGCATGTCGAGACACTCGCCCACCGCCGGATCGGCCTGGGCGGGTGCAGTGGCGCCGACGATGAGCCCGGCGGCAAGGGCAGCTGAGGAGATGAAGGCGAGTACGCGCATGATGGCCCCCCGGGGTCGCACGTGGAGATCGTGAATCCGGCTGTTGCGGCGAGTGTGGGCCGGACGCCGCCGTGAGGCAAGGCTTCTGCAGAAGGCACAGGTCACTCCCCCGTGGACGACCGCGATAACACTTCCTCACTTCCGGATCCCCCTACCCCTGGCAGCGCCCCGTAGAATCCGTTAGGGTCCGAACGAACTCCCCGTTCGCCCTGTGCCAGGAGGCCCCATGCTCGAGGTCGCCGACGTCCGCGTCGACCCCCGCCACTGGATCGGTGGCGAGCGGGTGGACTCCACCGGCACCTTCGACGACCTCTCGCCCATCGACGGCACCGTCCTCGGCCAGGTCGCGCGCGGGCAGGGCGCCGAGGTCGACGCCGCCGTCGCCGCCGCGCGCGAGGCCTTCCCCGGCTGGGCCAAGCTCGGCCCGGTCGGCCGCGGCGAGATCCTGGGCCGCGTCGCCGACCTCGTCGAGGCACGCATCGAGGAGTTCGCGCAGCTCGAGACGCGCGACAACGGCTCGCTCCTGCGCTCGCACCGCCGCGGTGTCATGCCGCGCGTAGCGATGAACATCCGCTTCTTCGCCGAGTACGCCGTCAACGACCTCAAGCATCCGGAGTTCGAGACGCGCGGTCACACCAACGTGGTGTCGTGGGATCCCGCCGGCGTCGCCGCGATCATCACCCCCTGGAACGCCCCGCTCATGCTCGCCACCTGGCGCATCGGCCCGGCGCTCGCCTCGGGCGACACCGTCGTGCTCAAGCCACCGGAGTGGGCACCGCTCACC
>JALQSY010000317.1 GCA_023264215.1 Candidatus Nanopelagicales bacterium | reverse complement strand
GCCGATCCGGCACGGGCCCGAACGACTGGCGGCACAGGGCTGGGCCTGTCGATCGCCATGGAGGACACGAGACTGCATGCGGGCTGGCTCGAGGCATGGGGCCAGCCGGGCGTCGGCGCGTGCTTCCGCCTCACGCTCCCCTGCCGCGCCGACGTCGCGCTCGAGGTATCGCCCCTGCCCCTCGTCGACAGCGACGCCGGCGTCACCGCCGAGATCACCCCGGAGTTGGCAACCGAGGTGCGCGCATGAGACGTGCAGGACTGCTCTCCTTCGCCGCCGCGCTCCCGCTCGTGGCCGGCTGCGCGACCATCCCCACCAGCGGGCCGATCCAGCAGGGTGCCGAGGTCGGGGTCGAGACGACCAACCAGGTGATTCGCGTCATCGCGCGACCGCCGCAGCCGGACATGACTCCGACCCAGATCGTCTCCGGCTTCCTGCAGGCATCGGCCTCGTTCGAGGACAACCACGCCGTGGCGCGCGAGTACCTCACGCCCAGTGCAGCGACCACGTGGGACCCCGCGCGGGGCGTCGCCGTCTACGACGGCGTACCCACGATCGTGCCCGACGGGCTCACGGACGTCGATATGACCGCCACGAGCGTTGGTCGCATCGACGACGAGGGCCACTACGACGTGGCGACCCCGGGGGATTTGATCGATCTCACCTTCACGATGGAGTTCATCAACGGCAACTGGCGGATCGCGACACCACCGCCGGGATTGCTCCTGTCGCGATCCGATGTCGAGCGGGCCTTCCGCGTCTACGAGGTCTTCTTCCTCGATCCGTCGTTCACCACCCTCGTCCCCGATCCCCGCTACTTCCCTGTGGATGGCCCCACCGCCGCCACCGCCATCACGCGGGCGCTGCTGAGTGGACCCACGGAATGGCTGGCGCCCGCCGTGCGCACCGGCTTCCCCGACGGGACGACGCTGGCCGTCGATGCGGTCCCCGTCGACGATGGGGTCGCCCGGGTGGACCTGGACCCGCAGGTCCGCCTCGCCGACGAGGAGACGCGACAAGCTTTCTCGGCGCAACTGGTGTGGAGCCTTCGTCAGGCGCCGGGTGTGCGATTCATCGATCTCAACGCCGGTGGTCAGGTGCTCGACGTGCCAGGCGCCATCAACCCTCAGGCGATGGACTCCTGGCCGGGCTTCAACCCCAATGGCATGCCCGCAGGTGCCAGCTCCTTCGGCGTCATAGCCGGCAGGGTCGTCGACCTCGACCGCAATCCCCCACTGCCCATCGCTGGCGGCGCCGGCCTGGGCAGCCCGCCGCTCTCAGGCATCGCCGTGTCCCTGCAGGCGGACCGTGTCGCAGGACTCGACGCGGACGCTCAGCTGTGGATCGGTGACGTCTCTGCCGGTGCCCTTCTCACTCCGGCCATCGAGGACCCGGGTCAGTCGCGTCCATCGTTCGGTCGTGGCGACGACGTCTGGGTCGTCGGACCCGATGGGCTCCTGCGGCGTGTGAGCGAGACCGGCGAGGTGGTCGAGGTGCAGGTCGATGGGCTGCAGCCGAAGGTGGTGCTCGAGTCCGCGTCGGTCAGCAGGGACGGCACGCGGATTGCCATGACGGTGCGCCGCGGTCCACGCACCTTCGTGATGCTCGCCATCATCACGGTGCGAGAGGAGGTCTCTCGCGTCGAGTCGCCCGTGCGCGTGGACAACCGGCTGATGACCGTCACCGACGTCGCGTGGGCCGACGATGATCGACTCGTCGCCATTGGCGTGGAGGGTGCTGGCGCGCCATCGGTCTACGAGATCGACCTGAGCCGCGGGCAGGTGCGATCGCTGGGCGGACCTCCTGGTGTCGCACGGATCGCCGCCGCGCCCGGCGCGCCGATCCTGGCCGCTACGGAGGAGGGTCGGATCTGGACCTAC
>JALQSY010000316.1 GCA_023264215.1 Candidatus Nanopelagicales bacterium | reverse complement strand
GATGCGCTCGCCGTCGGCCACGGCATCACGGACCTCGGCAGGGGTGCGTCGTAGCAGCGCCATCTCAGCCCTCGCGATGCTCGCGCAGGTCGCGGCGGTAGGCCTCCAGCGCCATGAGGTCGGCGAACGCCGCGGCCTGCTCGGGAGTGCCCTCGTCCAGGCGCTGCAGGCGGCCGCGCAGCTCCCCGATCCGGCGGGCCGCGTCCATCTCCAGCAGGCGGGCGACGACGGAGGTGGCGTAGCGGGCATCGGCTTCCTGCGAGACCGGAAGCGGCTCGACCGCCAGGCCGCGGACGCGGCCGCGGACATCGTCGTCGACGCAGGCCTGCAGGACGGCGTCGACCCAGGGCAGGCCGACGACCTCCGGGCGGGGTCCGCCGGCCGCGGCGATGGCCTCGTGGACGGAGCGCAACTGCGGATCGGAGTAAGCCTCGGCCTCGACGGAGGCGTACCAGGCACTGACCAGGCCCGGCTCCTGCAGGGCGCACTTCAGCGCCTCGCGCTGCACGGCCAGCACCGGATCGCGCGCGTCCGGACGACGAGGCGGTGGCGCCGCCGAGGAGCCGCCGCCGACCGCGCGGCTGACCATCGCCGGATCCATGCCCAGCCATCCGGCCAGGCGACGGGAGTACTCCGGGCGCAGGGCGGGGTCCTTGATGCGTGCGACGATCGGCGCCGCCTCCCGCAGGGCAGCGACGCGACCCTCGGCGCTCTCGAGGTCGTAGGTGGCGAGCGCGGAGCGGATGGCGAACTCGAACAGCGGGACCCGATGGTCGACCAGGGCGCGCACCGATGCATCACCGTGCTGCTGGCGCAGGTCGCAGGGGTCGAGGCCGTGCGGCTCCACCGCCACGAAGGTCTGAGCGACGAAGCGCTGATCGTCATCGAAGGCCTTGAGCGCAGCGCGCTGCCCGGCCGCATCTCCGTCGAAGGTGAAGACGACCTCTCCGCGCATCTTGTCGTCATCCATGAGCAGGCGCCGCAGGACCTTGATGTGATCGCCGCCGAATGCCGTGCCGCATGTCGCGACGGCGACGGGGACACCCGCGAGATGGCAGGCCATCACGTCGGTGTATCCCTCGACGATCACCGCGCGCTGCTGCTTGGAGATCTCGCGCCTGGCTCGGTCGACGCCGTAGAGCACCTGGCTCTTCTTGTACAGCGGGGTCTCCGGGGTGTTGAGGTACTTCGGGCCGTCATCATCATCGAGCAGCTTGCGCGCGCCGAAGCCGACAACGTCGCCGGCGAGGTCGCGGATGGGCCAGATGAGCCTGCCGCGGAAGCGGTCGTAGACCCCGCGGTTGCCCTGCGAGACCAGGCCGGCGGCGAGCATCTCGGCGTCGGTGAAGCCCTTCTGGCGCAGGTGGGACATGAGGGCGTCCCAGGACTTGGGGGCGAAGCCGAGACGGAAGTCCTGCGCGACCGCGGCGTCGAAGCCGCGCTCGGTGAGGAACGCTCGAGCAGGCGCGGCCTCGGGCGATGCGAGCTTGGAGATGAAGAACTCCTCGGCCGCCCTATTGGCCTCGACCAGGCGGGTGCGCTGACCCTGCTGCCGGTTGACGCCGGCTCCCCCTTCGACGTAGCGGAGCGTGACCCCGGTGCGGCCGGCCAGCTTCTCCACCGACTCGGCGAAGGTGAGGTGATCGAGCTTCTGCACGAAGGAGATGACGTCGCCGCCCTCCTGGCAGCCGAAGCAGTAGTACATGCCCCGACTGGGCGTGACGTGGAACGACGGGGACCGCTCGTCGTGGAAGGGACACAGGCCCTTGAGGGAGCCGCCGCCGGCGGGCTTGAGGGCGACGTAGTCGCGCACGATCTCGTCGATGCGGTTGATGAACTCGGGGCGGAAGAAGTCCTGCGGTTCGCCCGGTAGGTTCGACGTCATGATGAGCACGGTGTTGGTGAAATCCAC
>JALQSY010000315.1 GCA_023264215.1 Candidatus Nanopelagicales bacterium | reverse complement strand
ACACCGCGGCCTTCTGCGAGGCCTACGCCGTGCCGCTGGAGGCCTCGGCCAACTGCGTTGTCCTCGCGGGCAAGCGCGAGGGCCAGGTCCGCATGGCCGCGTGCCTGGTGCTCGCGACGACGAGGGCCGACGTCAACGGCGTCGTGCGCCGCTGGCTCGACGTCCGCAAGATCTCATTCGCGTCGATGGACGACGCTGTCGCGATGACGGGCATGGAGTACGGCGGCATCACGCCAATTGGTCTGCCCGCGGACTGGCCGATTCTCATCGATTCCCGCGTGATCGAGCAGCCGGCGATCGTCATCGGCAGCGGCGTGCGCCGATCCAAGATCGTGCTGCCAGGCGCAACGATCGGACAGTACCCAGGCGCACAGGTGATCGAGGGTCTCGCGAATCCGGCGTAGGGCAGCGCTAAGGAGCGGGGGCGAAGAAGGTCGTCACTGCTGCAGCGATCGCCTCGCTCAGGGTGTCGCGGAAGCGGGGATCGCTCAGCCGCGCGGCATCGCCGGGATGGGAGAGGTAACCCATCTCCACCCACACGGTCGGCATGGTCGTCAGGCGCAGCATGTCCCATGTGCGGGGATGGCTGCGGCAGTTCGTGAGGTCGGTGCGCTGGCAGACGTGCTCCTGGATGCGCTCCGCCGCGATGCGGGCACCTGCGGAGTGCGGACCGCCCAGAGGGGAGCCGAAGTAGAACGTCGCGAATCCGTTGGCCCCGGGCAGCTCCACCCGCTCGACGTGCAGCGACAGCACGAGGTCGGCGTTGGCGGCGTTGGCGTGGCCTGCCCTCTCGAACTCGGTCACCAGCTCCGGGGTCGGCGTGCGCGTGTAGATCACCTGCGTGCCGAGCGCGGCAAGCCGACCCTCGATGCGCGCGCAGACGTCGGCGACGATCGCTGCCTCGGCCAGCGCGAAGCGCTGGTCGGCGTCTGCGCCGCCGGGATCGAGTGCCACCACCTTGCCGGCAACACCCGAGCGCAGGGCGTCCATCGCCTGTCGCTCGCGGATCGCGACGGCATCGCCGTCCCCGACCGTGCGGGTGAGCCGCTCGAGCGCCCAGTACGTCGTGAACCCGCAGGTGCCGTCGGCCTCCATGCCGACATTGCGCTGGAACTCGCGCAGGGCCGTGTCGGTGAGCGGACCGAAGATCCCGTCGGGGCGGCCGCAGTCGAATCCCATCCGCGTCAGCCGCTGCTGCAGGTCGAGCACGTCGTCGCCGCGGATGAGGTGGCCCGGCGTGTACGCGAGGACCCGATCCCCCAGCGACCAGCGGGCTTCCTCGAGGTGGCGCAGCGTCTGCGGGCCGCAGATGCCGTCGACGGCGATGCCGCGCTGCTGCTGGAAGGCCCGGATCGCCTGCTCCACCGGCTCGTCGTACTCGGCGTCGTCGAGTGATGACTCGGTGTCAGGGTCGAGCATGCGCAGGCGCACCAGGCGCGCGCGAATATCAGCGACAGCGACGCCGGTGTCCCCGCGACGGAGGACGGCCACGCGGATCCCTACTGGATGAAGGGCTGGAGGTCGGAGAGCAGGGCGGCCTTGGGCTTCGCGCCGATGATCGTCTTGACGACATCGCCACCGGAGTAGACGTTCATCGTCGGGATCGACGTGATGCCGTAGGACGCGGCGGTCTTGGGGTTCTCGTCGACGTTGAGCTTGGCGATGACGATGGAGTCGGTCTCGGCGGCGATCTCCTCGAGGATCGGCGCGACCATCTTGCAGGGCCCGCACCAGGCGGCCCAGAAGTCGACCACGACGGGCTTGTCGTTGTTGAGCACCAGCGCCTCGAACGTGTCGTCGGTCGCGTGCTTGATCTCCGCCATCAGGCGAAATCCTTTCTCCCGCCAGGCCGGCGGATCTCGTGGTTCGGCCCGGTCAGCGGGCGATGGTCTGAAGGACTTTGTACGCCTCGAGGAC
>JALQSY010000314.1 GCA_023264215.1 Candidatus Nanopelagicales bacterium | reverse complement strand
GTCGTGCTGCTCGGCGTCGATCGCGGCGTGATTCGCGCGGCGCTGGATCGCTGTGCACCCGGCGTACCCGTCATCGAGGTGAGCGACTCCTCGGCCGAGGCGATGACCGAGGTGGTCGCTGCTGCGGCCACGCTTGCGCAGGCGGGGGACACGGTGCTGCTGGCGCCCGGCTGCGCGTCGTGGGACATGTTCCGCGACTACGGCCATCGCGGCGATGCCTTCGCCGACGCCGTCCGCGCCCGCGCCTAGTCGGCCCCGGGGCCAGACGACACCTGACCGCGTTTCGAGGCCTGAAGGCGCGGCCATCTGTCGCCGGGCTCCGACTGAGCGGGTCGACACCGTGGTCACCGTCCGACTACCCGGCTAGGGTGATGGGACAGCGGACTTCTGCGGTGAGGAGCGGATATGCGGCGCGGGCGATGGCTGGGACTGGTGGCAGCGGGGGCACTCCTTCTCGCGGGCTGCTCCTCGTCGCAGGAGGCGGGGTCACAGGAGGCGGGCGAGCCCACGGCCACTGACTGCGGCGAGGCCTTCTGCATCGGCCTCGTGCTCGACGGCGGAGTGCTCGACGACGGCGCATTCCACGCGGCTGCGTGGGAGGGCGTGCAGGCTGCCGCGGAGGCGACCGGTGGTACCGCCGAATACCTCGGCAGCGCGGATGCCGACGCGTACGCCGCCAACATCGCAACCTTTGCCGAGCGCGGCTTCGATGTCGTCGTCACGACCTACGTCGCCCTGCCCGAGGTGACGGCCGAGGCCGCGGCGGCGTACCCGGACACGCGATTCATCGGGGTGAGCCAGGACATGTCGGCTGCGACGCCCAACGCGATCGGTCTGGTCTTCAGCGACGACAAGGCCGGCTATGCGGCGGGCTATCTCGCAGGCCTGATGACGCAGACGGGCACGGTCGGTGCCGTGCTCGGCAGCGAGGAGGTCATCCCGCTGAAGCGATTCGGCGAGGGATACCGGCTCGGCGTGCTGGCCGCGCGCCCGGATGCGACCGTGATCATGGACTACAGCACCGCGGCGGACTCCTTCAACGATCCCGAGTGGGCTGCGGCGACGACCACCGAGCAGCTGGCGGCCGGGGCTGACCTGGTCTTCGGTGCGGGCGGCACCACGGGCACGAGCGCGCTGCTGACCGTGGCTGCTGCCCCCGGCGCGGGGGAGTCGGTCTACTGCATCGGCATCGACGTCGACCAGTGGGAGACCGTGCCCGATGCGCGTCCGTGCCTGCTGACCTCGGCGGAGAAGAGGATCGCCGCCGGTGTCGAGGCGATCGCCGTCGACATCAAGGACGGATCCGCGCCGTCGGGCAACGTGCAGGGCAGCGTCGGACTCGCGCCGTACCACGACCTGGAGTCGCGCGTGCCCGCTGAGGTGCAGCAGCGCGTGCTCGAGGTCATCGCCGGCCTGGATGCGGGAAGCATCTCCACCGGCGTCGACTTCTAGGTGCGGTAGGCGTCGGCTCGCGTGACCACGGCTACGACCTCGACCGTGTGCTGTGCTTCGTCGATGAGGTAGATGACGCGGTAGGTGCCCATGCGCGCACTGAAGTGAGGCTCGAGTGGAGCTCTCAGTCGCTTGCCGACGCGGCGAGGGTTGGCCAGGAGTGGGCCCCGGATGAACTCACGTGCAGCGAACGCCACGGCGGCGGGGATCTGCTCGGCGAGTTGACGTCGTGCTCGCACTGAGATCCGCAGGGCGTATGGCTCGTCGCGCATCTAGTCGCCTCGCGCTCGTCGCGCCTCCATGGCCGCGTCGAGATCCTCGGCGGTCTCCATGAGACCCGCTGCGCGCTCGGCCTCCGACGCCCTGATCTGACGCACGAGGTCGGGATCCGACAGCACGGCGATCGTCTCCTCGAGGCTCTGCAGGTCGTCGACCGACAGCAGGACCGCGGCCGGACGGCCATGGAC
>JALQSY010000313.1:1589-1933 GCA_023264215.1 Candidatus Nanopelagicales bacterium | reverse complement strand
TATCACCTATACCCCGAAACTACAACAAAAGATAGGAAGAGCCGAGACCGGAACATTGAAAAGTCGGCAACCAGAGAAACCCGGCGGCGCTGCCCCAGCCTCCCTGCCCCTGCCCTCCGCCCCTTTTTCTGCCTCTACATTTTGCATTTATGCAAGATGTTTTGTTTTTATTTTTAATTTTTCTGTCGCGCGACGTGTGTGCGTCGCGCGCCTGTGGGTCGCGTTCTTGTGAGTGGAGTGTGTGAGCGCGCAGGTGGGTTTTTTCTCATCCCTCCCCCTGCCTGCGCGCGAGCGGTGCGTTGCGCCGCCTGTTCCTTCCTGCCCGTAAAGCCTTTGTATCCTCT
>JALQSY010000313.1:0-1579 GCA_023264215.1 Candidatus Nanopelagicales bacterium | reverse complement strand
GTGGTTTTCTGTCTCCTGTGGTAGGTGCGCGTGTGGCGCGCATCTGTGTACGTGTTTCCGCTTGCCCATGCCTCCGTAACCCTAGCCCGCCGGCTGCATCCTAGTATGGGGAGCCTAGGAAAAGTGCGTCTTCCCCCGGCTACAAACCGCGCGTCCAATGGGGGCCCTCGCCAGGGCTGGGGCGAGCGCGCGGTCCGGTCGTTAGGCTTTGGCCAAAGGATACGAGCCCTTCTAGAGCTGCAGGGAAGCAAGCGCCCTCTAGAGTGCCCGACCCAAGATTTGCTGCGGGCTTGCGCTGGATGCCGCGCGCGACGAATCGGCTGTTTTTTCATCGGCGGACGCACTGGTTTTTCGGGACTGGTGTGCGATTTTTTGGGCCGAGATCGTCGTGCGGCTGGGCTGGTGTGCCGCAGCTGCAGATTTTGCCTGCCCGCCCGTTGTGGGGCGGGATCCCTCCCTTTTGGCGACGCTGACGACGGTGCCGGGAGCGCTAGAGGCGGGGGTGGGAAGCCAACGGGCCCGCGAGGGAGTGACCCAGATGCCGTTACGGTTATCGATGTTGTCTCATAGTTTCTGCACTGCGGCGTGTGGGAGCGTGCTAGTGCTTTGGTGCTGGCAAGATGAGGAGGTGTAGGACGCCGTTATGGCAGGTCCAGCGTGGCCGTAGTGATACATCCTGCCCTTGTAAATAAAAATGTTCCCCACATGCCATAGGTCGTGTGCCCGGTCATGAACTGGGTCTAGCTTGGGGGGAAGTGGGGGCGATGCCAAGTTTGCCCGGGGCCCTGGCCCGCCTGGGGCCTCCCTTTAGCACAGGCAAGTGTAGTTCGCGGGTCTCAGCGCCTACGTAGGAGTGGGTAGCCGAGGCCGTTCTAGCTGCTAGCGGATGTGGGTAGAAAACTACTTAGGTAGCTAGGTACTGCAGGTAGATTGTCGAGTACGATAGGCTCGCAGGTTGGTACAACCTTCCGTTCAATCTCTGTAAAACATGGTTTAACACAATATTATCAGAACCTTTTATTGGTTCTATATGCAGATTGTATTCTGCTATAAAATTAAGCCATCTCATCTGTCTTTTACTCAGATTTGGCTGAGTGGATATAATATATATCTGAGTGGTTATTAATGGTCAGTCAGTACGTCTACTTGCTGTCCCACCAGATAGTAATTCCACTTTTTACAGCAATGGAGTATGGTTAATAACTCCTGCTCATGGACTAGGTATTTCTTCTCTGCTAATTTAAGTACTCTAGATTCCAAAGCTACATGTTGTAAGCCATTGCTTTGATCTTGGAGAAGAGCGTTACCAATAGCAAATCCTGAAGCGACATCAAGTACAACCATGAATGGTTTGCTAAAGTCCGGGAAAAGCAAAACAGGATGCTCTGTCATTTTCCTTTTTAAGGTGTTAAATGTGCAGATGCATGTGTGGCTGTCCATACGCGTCCCATTCCACGTACTTCGTTACCCACAGTTAATTTATTCCTGTCTTTACCTTTCTTTTTATAACTTTTGTTAAGTCATGCAATGGGGCTGCTATCTTTGCAAATCCATTTATAAATTTGCGATAGTATGAGCA
>JALQSY010000312.1 GCA_023264215.1 Candidatus Nanopelagicales bacterium | reverse complement strand
TGTCGCACCCCGCCGCGCTGCTCGCTGCAGGAACTCCGTATCGGGTGGAGTCGCCACGACGTCGGCCACGACCATGCCCGCATGGATCGT
The DNA here is from genome assembly GCA_023264215.1 of Candidatus Nanopelagicales bacterium. The sequence continues at coordinate 1,849 of JALQSY010000312.1, read as the reverse complement.
CGTGTCGTCGATAGCCGGCGAGTCGGTGCTCGGATGGAAACCGATCGACGTGGCGTTGACGAGCACGTCCACGGTGGCGGGGACTGCGTAGTCACCCACCCATGGCACGAATCGAGCCTCGGCCGGGGTGCGCTCAGCCACGAGCGCGGCGAGCTCCTCGCCACGCTCGGGCGTGCGATTGACGATCGTGATCGATCGAGCACCCGCGAGTGCCGACTCGACCGCGATCGCGCGAGCCGCGCCACCAGCGCCGAGAACGACAATGTTGCGCCCTGCGGGGTCGATCACTGTCCGAAGCGAAGCGACGAACCCCTGTCCGTCGGTGTTCTCACCCGTGAGATGTCCATCGCGGTTGATCACGCAGTTGACCGCACCGATGATGCCGGCTGACGGTGCCATGGCGTCGAGGTAGTCCAGGATCGCCACCTTGTGCGGGATCGAGCAGTTGAAGCCGAGCCAGCCCATGCCGATGGCGCCACGGACAGCATCGCCGAGGCGCTCGGGAGGCACCTCACAGTTGATGTACCGAACGTCGAGCCCGGCATCGGCATACGCGGCCTCCATGACCGCCACGGTGGGATTTTGCGCTGCCGACGTCGCGAAGGAGCCCGTGAGCTCAGCGAGGAATCCGGTCATCCTGCCTCATTTCTCGATAGCGATGAGCCTAGTGGGCCATGATGCGCGGATGACCACGATCGGCTTCGTCGGCGTCGGCACAATCTCCGAGGCCATGGTGCGCGCCATGGCTGGCCGGGCAGGCAACCATGACCGATTGCTGCTCTCGCCACGATCGCAGGAGCGCTCTCTCCGGCTAGCGAGCGAGTTCGAGGCCTGCGAGCGACGTGATTCGAACCAGGCCGTGATCGATGACAGTGACATTGTCGTCCTGGGCATGCGCCCGCAACAGGTGGACGACGCCCTGCGTGACCTGACGTTCAGGGAGGGCCAGATCGTGGCAAGCCTCATCGCGGGCACGCCACCGAGCGGCATCGCCCACCTTGTGGCACCTGCCGCTCGCGTCTGCCAACTCATCCCGCTGCCGGCTATCGCGCTGCGTCGCGGCCCCCTCGTGATCAGTCCGCCCATGCCCGAGGTGGTCACGGCCCTGGCAGGCCTCGGAGAGATCGTCACTCTCGAGGACGAATCACTCATCCGCGTACTCAGTTGCGCCTCGGCCTTCATGTCCACGTACTACGAGGTGCAGAACGCCCTCATCGGCTGGATCACCGCGCGAGGCATCGACGAGGTCACGGCATCGCGCTACGTCCGGGCGGAGTTGGACGGACTGGCGGCGGTGGGCTGGGCGACTCCCGACAGCGAACGACTGGATCTGCCCCAGGAGCACCAGACCAAGGGAGGCCTCAACGAGAGGGTGCGCGCTCAGCTGCTGAGCGAAGGCTGGTTCGACGACTTGGTCAACGCAATCGATGGGGTCTACGTCGGTGCCAAGCTCCGAGGCGAGGAAGCGGAACAGAAATGAGTCGCTTCGAGGTCTACGAGGGCCGGCGCCTGGAGCGGCTGATCAGCATCAGCGACGGCATCACCGCGGTCGCGATCACGCTACTGGCCGTGCCGCTCATCGGACTTGCACTGCCCGCTGCCGGCGAGACCTTCGGCGACTACCTGTGGCTCAAGTCCGGGCCCATCGTGGCATTCGCGTTCACGTTCTTCCTCGTGTTCGGTCAGTGGCGTGTCCACAATCGCCTGCTCAGCGATCTCATCGGATACGACAGCGCCGTCTTCTGGATCAATGCTGCTTGGCTAGCGTCTATCGCATTCCTACCGTGGCCGAGTGCCCTGGCGGGACAGGCCTGGGAGAGCGGCCAGATCCTCGATACCGGGGCCGCGG
>JALQSY010000311.1 GCA_023264215.1 Candidatus Nanopelagicales bacterium | reverse complement strand
AGCGCCGCCCCGGTCGCTGCGACGACGTCCGCGCTTACCGACTCGAAGCGCTCCACGAGCGCAGCCAGGTCGGCATCCTCGAGCTGGCGGCTCAGGCGCGTGAAGCCAACGAGGTCGGCGAAGCCCACCGTGCCATCGGCGCTCGGCTCACCGATGACCTCGGTGCGCGCGAGCCGCCGATCGAGTACGGCCGCGAGTTGGCGCCGCCACGCGTAGTCGAGCAGTCGCTCCATCGGCTCGACCAATTCGGCCGTGCGCACGAGGATCCGCTCCACCACCTCGGGATCCTCGGAAATGTCGCGGCCATCGAGATGCTCCTGCTCGACCAGCAGACGTCCGACCGCCTCCGCCTGCCAATCCGCCAGGCGCGCTGTCGACTGTCCGAGGCTGCGCGCGAGCACGATCGCGGTCTCGTCATCGAGCAGCCCACGCTGGATCAGGCCGTGCACCCTCCGCAGTGCTTCGAGGTCAGCATCGGTGAAGGCGGCCGCGCCACCGGTGTCCGGGAAGCCCAGAGCGCGCCATAGCGCGCGCGCGAGTTCGTCGGGCACGCCCGACAGGCGGATGAGGTCTGCTCGCGTGTACGTCGGGGTCGCCCCGAGGACAACCTCCTCGAGGACCTCGCCGGGGTCAGGTGCCATCGCCGGGCGGCACCGGATCGCCGCCCTGCTCACTGCTGCGCTGGCGACGACGGTCATCGTCCTGCTCATGAAGGCGGTACACGTCGCGCTGGATCACCTCCACGTTGGGCACGTCGTCGATGACGAGATTCTCGTCGCTGGCCGACGTGACTTCGAGGCGCCCGTAGTTGAGGATGCGACCGAGCACGCCGACCTCGAAGGACACGTTGTTGACCTTGGCCAGCGGCATGTCCCGGCCTTTCTTGGAGATCACCCCCGCCCGCGTGATGATCCGTCGATTGGTGAAGACGTACTGCGTCGTCAGCCAGTAGAGGAAGGGGCGGATGACCCAGAGGACGAGAATGAAGGCCCCCGCGACGACGATGGCTCCTCGCCCGATCGTCTCGACCACGCCACCGGCGCTCCACGACCATGAGCCGAGCGAGATGTAGAGCCACACGCCGATGAAGACCGTGAGCAGCAGCCACAGGACCGGCAGGATGAGGGCGCGCCAGTGAGGCTTCATCTCGAACTCGATGATCTCGCCCTCGCCGAGGAGTTTCGTGGGGTATCCCATGGGCTCATCGTGACATACGCCGCAGCGTCACATCCCCCGCTGACACCACATGGTGAATTCCGTCCAGATCCTCGATCACGAGCTCGCCGCCCGGCCCGAGGCCGGTCGCTCTGCCCTCGATCGAGCGCCCACCTAGATCAGCGATGACATCCCCCACCAACGTGACACAGAGGTCGGCGTACTCGTCCGCGATCGCGCTGCCGGCCTGCCACTGTCGATAGGTCTCGGCGACCGACGCCAGGACCTCGACGAGGAGAGCGGTCCGGTCGATGGACAGGCCGAGTGAGCGCAACGATGCGGCGCCCACGGGGAGCTCGTCTTCCGCCTGATCGACGTTGATTCCCACGCCGACGACGACCGCACCGTCAGCAAGTCGCTCGGCCAGGATGCCCGCGACCTTGTGCTCCCCGACCAGCACGTCGTTGGGCCACTTCAGGCGAGCGTCGGCACCGGCCGACGCGCGAAGAGCGCGAGCGACACCCACTCCGATGACGAGCGGCAGCCACCCGAGGCGATCGACGGGGGTCGTCGGGCGAAGGAGCAGGCTCCACCACAATCCCGCGCGCGGCGCAGAGTCCCAGGTGCGCCCACGCCTGCCGCGACCCGCGGTCTGCTCCTCGGCGACCACCACCGTCCCCTCGGTTGCGCCCTCAGCCGCGCGCGCTTCCACGTCGGACATCGTCGAGGGGGTGGTGTCAACCACATCGGGCAGCGGCCACGGCGACCAGGAGGTGCCCTCGAGTACGTCGAGGGGACCGAGCGGATGACGCTCGGGGCTGCCG
>JALQSY010000310.1 GCA_023264215.1 Candidatus Nanopelagicales bacterium | reverse complement strand
GCCCGACTCGCAGACCAGGCAGCGCCCGCAGGCGCAGACGAAGGGGACAGCCACGCGATCGCCGGCGCGCCAGCGTGTGACATCGGCCCCGACCGACGCGACGGTGCCGGCGAACTCGTGGCCCGGGACGTGGGGGAAGTCCGAGACGTTGTCGTGGCCGTGCCACGCGTGCCAGTCGCTGCGGCACAAGCCGGCCGCTTCGACCTTGAGCACGACACCGTCCGCCGGAGCGACGGGATCGGCAACCTCCGCGGTGCGCCAGGGGGAGCCCAGGGCGTCGTACACGACTGCGCGCATGGCCGAAGGCTAGGGCTCGCCAATCGCCGGACAGCGCCCGAGTTCCTGTGTTTACTCGACGTATGGCCGAGGACACCAAGCAGCCGGAGGTGCAGCCCGGTCTCGAGGCCAACGCGATCGGCTTCGTCGACGCGGTGTCGATCGGCCTCAATGCCACCTCGCCCGCCTACTCGCTCGCCGCCGTCCTCGGGCCCATCGTCGTCCTGGTCGGCGTCGCTGCCCCGGGCGTGCTCTTCGCCTCCTTCATCCCGATGCTGCTCATCGCCAGTGCCTTCTACTTCCTCAATCGCGTCGATCCGGACTGCGGTACGACGTTCTCGTGGGTCACGCGTGCGATGGGCCCGTGGTTCGGCTGGATGGGTGGCTGGGCCATCGCGATGACCGGCGTACTGGTCGTCGGCTCGCTCGCCGATGTCGGGGTGAAGTTCACGCTCTTGATGTTCGGCCAGGACGAGCTGGCATCGAACGACGCTGTCGTGTTGTCCCTCGCCGTCCTCCTGATCGTGATCATGACCTGGATATGCGTCATCGGCACGGAACTGTCCGGGCGGGTGCAGACGGTGCTGAACATCGCCCAGGTCGTGGCCCTGATCATCTTCGCGACGGTCGCGATCATCCGAGGCGCGACGGGCAACGGCCTACCGGGATCGGAGCTCCCCACCCTGGAGTGGCTCAATCCCTTCGCCGCAGGTGCCGCTGCCCTCAGCGCCGGACTCCTCCTCGGCGTCTTCGCCTACTGGGGCTGGGAGTCGGCGGTCAACCTCAATGAGGAGACGACGGACTCGTCGAGCACGCCCGGACGCGCGGCGATCCTGTCGACGTTCATCCTCCTGGCGACGTACCTCGGCGTGGCGATCGCGGTGCTCATGCTCGTCGGTCCGAGCTTCCTCGCCGACAACGCTGGCGAGGAGGAGATGGCGTTCGCGCTCATTGCACGCGAGGCGCTCGGGGGCTGGGGCTGGATCGTCCTGCTCGCCGTGGCGATGTCCGCCGTGGCGTCGACGCAGACCACCATCATCCCGGCGTCCAGAACGGCACTGTCGATGGCGCGACGGACGGCCATTCCCAGCTACTTCGGCCGGATCTCGCCCAAGCATCGCACGCCTGCTGTGTCGACATGGTGGGTCGCGATCATCGCCATTGTCTGGTACGTCGTGGTCAGCTTCATCAGCGAGAACGCGCTGTTCGACTCGCTGAGCGCGCTCTCCCTGCTGATCGCCTTCTACTACTCGCTCACCGGCATTGCGTGCGCGATCTACTACCGCAAGCTCTTGCTCAAGAGCGCGAAGGCTTTCTTCCTCATCGGTCTGGGCCCCGTGATCGGAGCGCTCCTGCTCATCTGGCTCCTCGGGCTGTCCGTCGTCGAGATGTCCAACCCGGAGAACTCCTACGGGGGCGTCTCGTGGTTCGGTCTCGGGCCACCGCTCGTCATCGGCATCTTCCTCTTCGCCCTGGGAGTCGTCTTCATGGTGACCTCGCGCATCGTCGATAGGCCCTTCTGGAAGGAGCGTCCCAGCGTGGTCGACCCCGATCTCGTGCCCGCCTCCGACGGCGGTGATGAGCGATGAGCCTCGCCATCGGCTACAACGGCGGGCAGAGCGCCCAACATGCACTCCGCGCGGCAATCCAACTCGCCCTCGACCTCGACGAGACTCTGCTCATCGTCTGCGGGGTCGCCCCTGCTGGAGGCATGGGCGAGGAGTACGACGCCACC
>JALQSY010000030.1 GCA_023264215.1 Candidatus Nanopelagicales bacterium | reverse complement strand
CGTCGAACCGCGAACAGGTGCGCTCGATGTCACGGAAGATCGACTCGACCTGCGCGATGGCCTCGGACGGATCCCGCGTCGGATCGACCACGCGCACACTCACATCGCTGGCCATCGCACGAAAGCGATGCGCCACGTCACGCTCTGCCACCACGCTGCTCACCTCAGCCGCCCGACGACCCGGTCCACGTGTCTGCGGGAGGAGGCTCCGGGGCCGGTGCCGGCTGTGCCGCACTTGCTCCGCCCGAGCCACTCGAACCCGAGCCACTCGAACCCGGGCTCGGCGCCCATGTCGATCCGCCAGCCGAGGCGGCGACCACGCCGGCTGCGCGAGCAGCGCGGGCCTCCTTGCGCGCCTTCTTGACCGCCTTGGCCAGCCGGTCTGCCCGCTTGCGCAGTTGAGCGAGGGAGGGCTGCTCGGCGCTTGTCGCTGCCTCGACGGGATCGGAGACGGGTTGGACCACCGATGTCGCCGTCGGGACCGGAGCCGCCTCGCCAGCGGTGGCGAGCGGATTGTTGCTCGCCGCCCAGAGCAGCGAGCCCGCGGCCATCGCCGCGACGATCGGGGAGACCACGGCGGCAGCCGACCAGCTGGCGCGCGTCGATCGTGCTCTAGTCATCGTCACCCTCGCGCTCGTCATCGTCGTCGTGATCGTCATCGTCGTCGTCATGATCGTCGTCGTCCTCGTCGTCGTCATGATCGTCGTCGTACTCGCCGTCGTACTCGTCGTCGTCATCGCCATAGCCGGACTCACCACCGGAAGCACCGGTCCAGGTGTCGGTCGACGGCTCGGGCGTCGGTGTCGACGCACCACCGCCGCCGGGGTTGCCGCCGGTCGCACCGCCACCCTGGGAGCCACCGGTCGCACGATCTCCGCCGGAATCGCCCCCGCTCGCAGAGCCCGCACCTGTCGTGGTCTCGCCGTTCGCGACTGCAGCGGCTGCCGTCGGCGATGCCGTGGCTAGCCGATCCAATGCGCGCTGGGACCTATCGATCTCCTCCTCCAGGCGAGCACGCTCAGCAGCCTCGGCGGGGTCGGCCGGAGCGGGGATCGAGGACGCCACCACCGTCTGGTTGCCCGGCGCGGGGGCAGCCCCGACCGGCACGTTGGCGAGCGCAATCGCCCCGCCAGCCACTGCCCCCACCGCGGCTGCGGCCGCCACCACCATCTTGCGGGTCTGCTTCATTGCCCCTCCTCGTCCGACTGACGTGCACCTTCGATCACCACAGTGGCCCTGTGCGGGCAGCGCAGGGCCAAGCCGAGGTAAGGCCCGGGTAAGGAGTCGAGTTCGACTGGGACACGTCGCCCACGGAGAGTCGGCCACGCTGGTCACGCACGCGATGGCACCCTGATCGGGTGAGCACCGCACTCCCCTGGGACCAGGCTCGCCGCGTCGCCGCGGCGGCCGCCCAGCCGCTTGCGCCGGTGAGCGTGCGCCTCGATGCTGCTCTCGGCTGCGCGCTCGCGCATCCCATCGCAGCACTCACGGACCTCCCGGCCTTCGACACGGCGGCCATGGATGGCTATGCCGTCTGCGGTCCCGGGCCATGGACACTCGCCGAGAGCGACATCCGCGCTGGCAGCGAGGTGGCGGCGCGACTCGATCCCGGGAGTGCCGTGGCGATCGCGACCGGATCCGCGCTGCCGGCCGGCTGCGACGCCGTACTGCGATCCGAACTCGCGCGGGTGGAGACAGCCCTGCACGGTGCTCGGCTCTATTCGCTCGATCCCCTCACCGGGCTTCCTGATGACTCCGGGGCGTCCATCCCTCCCGGCACGGACGTGCGCCCGCGCGGTGAGGAATGCGCCGAGGGCGAGCCACTCGTGCCTGCCGGATCGGTCGTCACGCCCGCCATGCTCGGCCTCGCTGCAGCCGCCGGGTACGACGCACTCGATGTCATCCCGCCGCCCACGGTCGCCGTGCTCGTCCTCGGTGACGAGTTGCTCGAGCGCGGGCTACCGCGCCCAGGACGGGTCCGCGACGCGCTGAGCCCGCTGGTGCCTCCGTGGCTGGCAGACCTCGGTGCGCGCGCCAATCCGCCCATTCGCGTGCCCGACACGCGCCAGGCCCTCCTGGACGAGATCGAGGACTCGACGGCGGACGTCATCGTGACGACGGGTTCGACCGCGTCGGGCCCGGTCGACTTCGTGCACGATGTGCTCGACCACCTCAGTGCGCGATGGGTCGTCGACGGAGTGCAGGTGCGACCCGGACATCCCATGCTCCTCGCGGTGCTCCCCGACGGGCGTCCGATCGTCGGCCTGCCGGGCAATCCGCTCGCTGCCGTCAGCGGACTGGTCACGCTCGCCGCTCCGCTGATCGCCACATTGCGCGGCGTACCCGCCGAGGAGGCCTCGGTCGTCCTCGGGGTCGACGTGACGAACCACCCCCGTGACACCCGGATCGTCCCGGTGCTGCTCGAGGACGGCCTGGCCCGTCCGCTGAGATTCGACGGTCCCGCCATGCTCCGCAGCCTCGCCCTGGCCGACGCCCTCGTGGCGATCCCTCCCTCCGGCGGGCTCGCCGGGAGCGCCGTACCGCTGCTCCGAGTCCCCACTCTCCGATAGCGTCAGGGGACGTGGCCGACAAGAGGCGCCAGCGCTCACTCGCCGGCGACGACGACCCCGAGGCGCTGACCGCCCGGATCAAGCTGCCGAGTCGGACATGGGGTCCGTTCCGCAACATCATCGTGCGAGTCGCCATCGCCGTCGGCGCACTGCTCCTCGCCGCCGCGATCGTCTACATCGAGGGCGACTGCTACGCCGACAGGGGAGAGACGGGCGGGCTGACCTGGCTCGACGCGCTCTACTACGCGACGGTCAGCCTCTCCACGACAGGGTACGGAGACATCGTCCCGGTGTGCGAATCCTCGCGGCTGGTGAACATCCTCGTCATCACTCCCCTGCGCTTCATCTTCCTCATCGTGCTCGTCGGCACGACTATCGAGGTGCTCACCCAGAAGACTCGCAATGAGATCCGCACGGACCGCTGGAGGCGTCGCGTGGAAGATCACACCGTCATAATCGGCTTCGGCGTCAAGGGACGCTCAGCAGCGCGAATGCTGATGGAGAGTGGCACGTCACCGCTGTCCATCGTCGTCGTCAGCCAGGACAAGTCCGCGGTCCAGGACGCCAACCGCATGGGACTCGCGGGAGTGCTCGGCGATGCACGGCGCGAGGACATCCTGCGCGACGCCGCCGTCGAGCGAGCGTCCAAGATCATCGTCGCGACCGATGAGGACGACACCTCTGTCCTCGTCACGCTCACCGCGCGACGCCTGGCTCCCAGGGCCGAGATCGTGGCAGCGGCGCGCGAAGCAGCCAACGCCCAGATCCTTCGCCAGTCCGGTGCGAACAGCGTCATCCCCACTGCCGAGTCCGCCGGACACCTCATGGCACTGTCGCTCATCTCCCCCGTGGCGGGCACATTGATGGAGGACCTGCTGGACTCGGGTCGCGGTCTGGAGGTCGTGCAGCGCGCGATCACCAAGGAAGAACTCGGGATCTCTCCCGCCGAGGTGGATGCCAGTGGCGAGATCGTGCTCGCGGTCATCCGCGACGACGTCGTGCATCGCTTCGACACCAGCGACATCCGCATCCTGCAGAAGGGCGACCAGCTCGTCGTCATCCGGCACTCCGAGAGCAACGGCTACGGCGTCGCGCCGCCACCGGAGTCCTGACCGTGCGCGCCATCGTCGCGACCGAGCCCGGGGGCCCGGAAGTGCTCCAGTGGCAGGAGGTGCCCGACCCGATCGCCGGTCCCGGCGAGGTCCTCGTGGCCGTCGCCGCCGCGGCGGTCAACCGCGCCGACATCCTCCAGCGTCAGGGCTTCTATCCCCCGCCGCCAGGAGCTCCCGAGTGGCTCGGGCTGGAGTGCTCCGGGCGCGTGGCCGCACTCGGCGACGGCGTGACGTCGTGGTCCATCGGCGACGAGGTCTGCTGCCTGCTCTCCGGCGGTGGGTACGCCGAGCAGGTCGCCGTACCCGTGGGGCAGGCGATGCCGATCCCGACGGGAGTCGACCTCATCACCGCGGCGGGCCTGCCCGAGGTCGCATGCACCGTCTGGTCCAACCTCGTCATGACGGCTCACCTGCAGCGCGGCGACTGGCTGCTGGTGCACGGCGGGGGGAGCGGCATCGGGACGATGGCCATCCAGATCGCTCGGGCACTGGGCGCGCGGGTCGCGGTGACGGCGGGCAGTGCGGCAAAACTGGCGCACTGCGAGGCCCTGGGAGCGGACGTGCTGATCAACTACCGCGACCAGGACTTCGTCGAGGTCATCGCCGCGGAGACAGGCGGGCGCGGAGTCGACGTCATCCTCGACAACATGGGTGCGGCGTACCTCGAGCGCAATATCGCGTGCCTCGCGGCAGGGGGGCGCCTGGTCGTGATCGGCATGCAGGGCGGGGTCAAGGCCGAGATCGACCTCGGTGTGCTCCTGCGTCGCAACGGGACCGTGCATGCGACGACCCTGCGAGGGCGCACTCCTGAGCAGAAGGCCGAGATCTGCTCGCAGGTCGAACGGCATGTCTGGCCGTGGATGGCCGCAGGCATCGTCAAGCCCGTCATCGACCGCGTGATGCCCATCAGCGATGCGGCCGCGGCTCACCGTGCCCTGGAAGCCGGCGAGGCGACCGGCAAGATCGTGCTGGCGATCTGATCAGTCCGCGAACCCGCGCGTGTGCTCGTCGAGGACAGCGTCGATGAGGTCGGCCACGCCCTCGTCGTCGTTGCTGGGAAGCACGTGCGTGGCCAGGTCCAGCACTTCCGGATGCGCATTCGCCATCGCGTAGGAGGCCCCGGCCCACGCCAGCATCGGCAGGTCGTTGGGTCCATCGCCCGCGGCGACGACGTGGAGCGCGCCGTGACCCTCGGCGGCAGCCACGCGGGCCAGGGTCGTCGCCTTGGTGACACCGGCGGCGCTGAGCTCGATGAGAGAGTCGCCGTACCCCGAGTGGGTGACCTCGGCGAGAGATCCGATGGCGCCGATCCCCCGCGCGTACAGCTCTTCGGGATCGATCGGCGCACCTTTGCCCGGGCGCGCGAGGATCTTGACGACGTCGCCCGCGGCGACGAGCTCCTCGATCGGACCGACGTGGGTCTGCGGCGGCACCGGCCAGCGCGGGGTGTAGCCGTCGGCCAACGCGAACTCCGTGGCGTCGGCGAGGGTGGCGTCGAGGGCGTCGTACGACGCACCACCGGTCGGAGCCAGGCGGCCGCCTGGGCGCGCCCGCTCGACGGCGAAGACCATCCCGGGCACCGCGTGCCGCAGCCGGTCGACCGCCTCGAGCGCGTCATCGCCGGTCATGGGGAAGACCTCGGTCACGTGGCCGTCCGCGAGGTCGAGGACGACAGCGCCGTTCGCCGCGATGCCGACCCCGCGATGCCCCGTCATGTCGACCACGGGAGAGATCCACCGCGGTGGGCGTCCGGTGACGATGATGAGGTCCAGGTCGCTCTCGCCGAGGCGATCCAGGCTCGCTCGCGTCCGGCTCCCCACCGATCCGTCGGAGAGCAGCAGCGTGCCGTCGAGATCCGTCGCGATGAGCCGGACCCCGGAGGGCACGGGGACGGCGTACTGACCTGCGGATTCCACGCCCGCCATGCTGTCAGGTCGGGTAGCGTCCGAATCCCCGGGTCATCCGGGACCGTCCCGCGGGACTCCCCACCCGACGGCTTGGCGAAAGGCGGAAGACATGGACGACACCGTGCAGCAGCACAAGTACGTGCTCACCGAGGATCAGATGCCCACGACCTGGTACAACCTCGTGGCGGATCTCCCGGCCCCGCCGCCGCCTCCGCTGCATCCCGGTCGCATGGATCCCGTCGGGCCCGACGACCTCGCACCGCTGTTCCCGATGGACCTGATCATGCAGGAGGTCACTCCTGAGCGATACGTCGACATCCCCGGTGGTGTCCTCGATGTCTACCGGCAGTGGCGGCCATCGCCGCTGTTCCGGGCCCATCGGCTCGAGAAGCTGCTCGGCACGCCCGCCCGCATCTACTACAAGTACGAGGGTGTCTCGCCGGCCGGCTCGCACAAGCCCAACACCTCCGTGCCGCAGGCCTACTACAACAAGAAGGAAGGCACCAAGAAGCTGACCACCGAGACCGGTGCCGGCCAGTGGGGCACCGCCCTCGCCTTCGCATGCGCCCTCTACGACCTGGAGTGCGAGGTGTGGCAGGTCGGAGCGTCGTACGACGCGAAGCCCTACCGCCGCCTCATGATCGAAACCTTCGGCGCGCAGATCCACCGCTCACCGTCCGACGTCACCGCGATCGGCCGCGAGCTCGCCAAGGACCCGAAGAACTGGAGTGGATCACACGGCATCGCGATCTCCGAGGCCGTCGAGGTCGCCGCCACCCGCGACGACACCAAGTACGCGCTCGGCTCGGTGCTCAACCACGTGCTGCTGCACCAGACGATCATCGGCGAGGAAGCCCTCCTGCAGCTGCAGATGGCCGGAGACACCCCCACCCACATCGTCGGTTGCACCGGGGGCGGCTCCAACTTCGCTGGCCTGTCCTTCCCGTTCCTGCGCGAGAAGCTCGCGGGCAAGATCAATCCCCAGATCACGGCCGTCGAGCCGGCGTCGTGCCCGTCGCTCACGCGCGGTGTCTACGCCTACGACTTCGGTGACACGGCCGGCATGACGCCGCTGATGAAGATGCACACGCTCGGACATCAGTTCATCCCCGATCCCATCCACGCCGGTGGGCTGCGCTACCACGGCATGGCACCGCTCATCTCGCACGTCTACGAGCTCGGCCTCATGGATGCCGTGGCCATCCCGCAGACCGAGTGCTTCTCCGGTGCCGTGAAGTTCGCGCGGACCGAGGGCATCGTGCCGGCGCCCGAGCCCACCCACGCGATCGCCCTGGCGATCAAGGAGGCATTGAAGGCGAAGGAGACGGGTGAGGAGACGGTGATCCTGACCGCGCTGTGCGGGCATGGGCACTTCGACCTGGCGGCGTACGAGAACTTCCTGGCGGGAGCGATGGTCGACGAGGAGCTGTCCGACGAGCGCTTCGCGCCCGCGCTGAACAACCTGCCTACGGTCCCCGCCTGACGTCGTTGAGTGGCGGCTTATCGCAGCCACGCCCGGGGCATCGCACGCGATAAGTCGCCACTCAAGGACCTAGGGGGAGGCTCCAGCGGGCAATGACCTGATCGAGTGGCGTCTCGACGCCACCGATGGTCACGGTTCCGCTGATGCGGATCGTTCCCGCGGTGGACTGCGCCGGAGCGACGTAGGTGACGACGGGGTCCGACCACGTCGTGTCGCCGCTCGAGACATCGAGCCAGGTGTCGACCGTGGGGCGATCACGCGCGACGAAGCCGGCTTCGAGGATGGATCCCTCGGCGTCGAGCACCTGGACCGCCGCCTGCTGACTGCGGTCTCCGGTGACGATGACGCGCACGGTGAGATCGCCCAGGGGTGCGGCGAAATCGAGCACACCGGGCGCACCATCCAACGTCACCGTCACCGGACCATAGGACTCGACGGTGTCGGGCGCAGGACCAATGGGCCTGATGTCGAGCACGAGCGTGCCATCGGCGCGCACGCTGGCGCGCTGGACTGTGAACGCCAGGGATCCACCCGGGTAGGAGAGCAGGCCATTCGGCCGCGGCGTGGGCAGTGGGGCGGTCGTGCCGTCACCAGACGGGCGCCACCCGAGGGTGAGCAGGGCCTGCTCCGTTGTCATCGTGCCGCTGAGCTTCTGCGGCGGGGATGTGAACCATGCGGCGCGATTGCCCGTGCGCGCGAGCGTGAGCCGGATCGGCGCCTCTCCTGCTACGAGCGCGGCGTCCTCCGCCTGCTGTACGACGATCAGCGCACCGCGCACGGTGCCGGGCGTGAGGGGCGGAAGCGAGGGGACGGGAGCGGGACTCGAACCGGGTATGGCGCTCGACATGGCGCTGGCAGACGGGGCCGGTCGGTTCGTCGTGGGGGCGCCGTCTCCGCTGCCGGTCGTGCACGCGGCCATGACGGCCGCCCCGAGCAGGACCATCGCGGCGCCGCGGACCCGCGACGCCCATCTCATGGCAGCTCGAGGACGTCGCACCCGAGGTACGGACGCAGGGCTGCCGGCACACTGACCGAGCCGTCAGCGCGCTGATGGTTCTCCAGGATCGCCACGATGATGCGCGGCATCGCGCAGAGCGTGCCGTTGAGGGTGGCGAGCGGCTGGACAGCATCGGCAGTGCGCATGCGGATGCCGAGTCTGCGTGCCTGGAACTGCGTCGTGTTGGAGGTCGACGTGACCTCGCGATAGGTGCCCTGCGTCGGGATCCACGCCTCGATGTCGTACTTGCGCGCGGCGCTGGACCCCAGATCACCTGTGGCGACGTCGATGACGCGATAGGGGATCTCCAGGGCATCGATGAAGTCCCGCTCCCAGCGCAGCAGCCGCTCATGCTCTGCCTCGGCGTCGGCCGGATCGCAGAAGACGAACATCTCGACCTTGTCGAACTGGTGCACCCGGATGATGCCGCGGGTGTCCTTGCCGTAGGACCCGGCCTCGCGTCGGAAGCACGATGACCATCCGGCGTAGCGGATGGGGAGTGCGTCGGCGGGGATGATCTCGTCGCTGTGCAGGCCCGCGAGCGGCACCTCGGCGGTGCCGACCAGATACATGTCATCGGACTCGATGCGGTAGACGTTCTCTGCCGCCTGACCCAGGAAGCCCGTGCCCTCCATCGCGCGAGGAGACACGAGCACCGGCGGGATCACGGGGATGAAGCCATTGCGCGTTGCCTGCGCCATCGCGAGATTGAGCAGGGCGAACTCCAGCAGCGCGCCGACACCGGTCAGGTAGTAGAACCGCGAGCCGGAGACCTTGGCGGCACGTTCGGTGTCGATGGCGCCCAGCAACTCGCCGAGCTCGAGGTGGTCGCGTGGCGCGAAGCCCTCAGCCCCGAAGTCGCGCGGCGTGCCCACCTCTTCCAGGACGATGAAGTCATCCTCGCCCCCGACAGGGGCCCGCATGTCGACCACGTTCGACAGTTCCAGCCAGGTCTCATCGAGCCGCCGGCTCGCCTCGGCGGCGGCGCTGTCGGCAGCCTTGACCCGATCCGCGAGCGAGGCCGCCTCGGCCATGAGGGCGTCCAGCTCGCCCTGCACGGACAGATCCCCCTTCTTCGCCGCACCCTGGAGCGGACCGATGCGCTTCGACAACTGCTTCTGCTCCGCCCGCACGTCGTCGTAGGCAGACTGCGCGGCTCGGCGCGCCGTGTCGAGATCGATGAGGCGGTCAACGAGGCCGACGTCCTCGCCGCGACGGCGTTGGGATTCGCGCAACTGCTCCGGGGACTCGCGGAGCACACGTGGATCGATCACGGTCACAGGCTAGAGGCTGTGACGGCGGCGCCAGCGGCGACCCGACTGAACGTTCAGACAGTTCCGACGATTTCACAAGCGGGCATGGACGTGTCACACTTCGCGTCCGCGCAGGAGCGCGTTCGGTACCCGAGGAGACGTCGTGGACTACAACTGGCTCACACCCAAGGCAGAGGCGAAGCCTGCGGGCGACAAGGGCTGGGGCTCCTACGCCACCGAGGCCATCCCGGCCGGAGAGACAGTTGCCGTCTTCGGCGGCTGGGTTGTTGCAGGTGCCACTCTCGCGACCATGAGCCTGGATCGCCAGCATCGCTCCATCCAGATCGACGCAGACCTCTACCTCGTCTCCAGCGACACACCCGAGCCCGGCGACATGCTCAACCACTCCTGCGAGCCCAACTGCGGGCTGCAGGGTTCGCAGATCCTCGTAGCCATGCGCGATATCGCTCCCGGCGAGGAGCTGTCCTTCGACTACGCCATGTGCGATGCAAGCGACTACGACGAGTTCCGGTGCCTGTGCGGCGCCGCGACCTGCCGCGGCGTCGTCTCCGGCAGCGACTGGCGGGACCCGGTCATCCAGGCGAGGTACGCCGGGTGGTTCTCCCCGTACCTGGTCCGCCGGATAGCGGCGCTTCCCACCGCCTGACACCCAGGCGGCCTGAGGGCCTACCCCGCCCCCGCTCAAGGACACGAAGTCGTCGTTTAGGCGGTCGTTGTGTCCGTTTTGCCTGGCTTAATCGACGAATTCGTGCCCTTGAGCGCCATTTGGGCGGGCGGTGATCGGGACCGAGACGCTCCGGGCCCCTGTCAAGATCCTGTGATGGGTGTGTCTCGTGGGGCGCGCCGTTATCATTCCGTTATCCGGACGCCAGTTTGACCCTTGCCCGATCGGTCATGGCAGTGTCGTCGGGTCGTTCGGCAGCAGGGTGCGCACGCTCCCGACGAACGGCCCGCCGAATCGGCAACCCTCGACCGGGGGTACGTGACCCGGGCAGGAGGGAAGCGGTACTGGGGAGCGCAGGCTCGCCCGGGAGGTGGACGGAAGAGGAGCGCATGCCCCGCACCCGCCGGACCACCCGCCTCATCGCCCTGCTCGCGGCCCCTGCCCTCGCGGCATCGGCCATCTCGATCGCAGCCACCGCCTCACCGGCCGTGGCCGACGAGTCGCCGCGGGGGAGCATCCACGAGGACGCGAGCCGGCAGGCCGCAGCGGACTACCGCAAGAAGTCGCAGCGGGAGCGCGACTCCCTCAAGGCCGGCGATGCCATCCGACAGCAGGTGGTCGAGCGAGCCCTGGCCCAACTGGGTGACTCCTACGGCTCTGGCGGCGAAGGACCCGACGTCTTCGACTGCTCGGGACTGGTCGTCTTCGCATGGCGCGGGGTGGGCATCGAGCTCGAGCACTACAGCTACGCCCAGTACAAGGCCACCGAGCGCATCTCCCTCAAGGATGCCCGCCCTGGCGACCTTGCCTTCTACTTCGAGAAGGGCGCCCGTCACGTGTCGATCTACATCGGTGACGGAAAGGTCGTGCACGCCTCGGACTATGGCGTCGGTGTCGTCAAGGGCGTGGTCAAGGGCACCCCGTGGACCAACGCTCACTTCACCGGAATGGGCCGGGTCAAGCTGCCGTCGTAGGCACTCAATCCATCCGGCCGCGCGGGATGCTCGCGACGGCGTCGGCCACCGCAGAGGACTCCTCCGGCGACAGATGCACCTCGGCCATGCCGCCGCGGATCTCCTTCACATAGCTCCGGGACTCGCTGCGCGCGTGGATGGTGCTGATGACGAACCCATTTCCGTGATCGTCGAGCAGTGCCGCACTGAAGGACATCCGGCCCCCCATATCGCCGAATGCGTCGTACCTGACGATCCCGACGTGTCGCACAGCCTGCTGGAGCTCCCGCTGGGTGCTGCGCAGTTCATCGGCGAGTGCCGCGACGTCCTCGCGCAGCGCCTCGACCTCCTCCGCCTTGCGTGAGACCACCTCGACGAAGGAGGCCCGCCCATCCGCCGCCGAGAGCACGGCGTACTGGCGCTTCATGCGGCTGGTCCGCCAGGCGAGGGCGACGACGAGGATCAGCGCGACCACGGCAATGGCGCCGACGACCAGCACGCCGGTCTGCGCATCCCACGTCACCGGAGCAGCCTAGTGGTGCCACTGGCTGTGGCTGCACCACTAGTCTCGAGCCGTGGTGCTGGCACTGGAGTACGACCTGGGGACGTGGGATCCCGTCGTGCGTGCCCTCCCCTTCGTCGTCGGCCTCGCCGTGCTCGCGACCGCGACCTTGAGCATCGTGCGGACGATGGTCGTCCCGCGGATGTCGATCTCGATCGTGTACGCCTTGGTCCTGCGCGCCACCGACACCGCATTCATGCTCGCGGCCAGGATCGCGCGGTCCTACATCTCGCGGGACCGGATATTGGCGTGGAGCGGACCGATCGGGATCATCGTGGCGCTCATCGTGTGGCTGGGCCTCTTCCTCATCGGCTACGCCCTGCTGATCTACGGAATCACCGACAACACCTTCGTGCAGTCGCTCCTGCAGGCAGGATCCGGGCTGCTCACCCTCGGGCTCCTCGGCACGCCTTCCGACGATGTCTCCGCGATCGACTTCATCGCGGCGATGACCGGTCCCGCGGTCATCGCACTCCTCATCGGCTTCCTGCCGACGCTGTACACCTCCTACCTCGCGCGCGAGTCGCGCGTGCTCCTGGCGACGAGCCTCACGGGTGCGCCGCCCTGGGGCCCGGAGACGCTCGCGCGCGTGCAACTGCTCGAGGGTGACTCCGATCTGCCGACGATCTATCTCGACTGGATCCCGTGGTGCGCTCAGGTCCGGCTCACCCAGACGCTCTACCCGGCACTGAATCGCTTCCGCTCCCCCGTGGCGAGCCGCAATTGGCTGATCTCCCTCGTCGCCGTGCTGGACTCGGCCGCGCTCCGCCTGGCCATCCGATCCGGGGCGCCGGATCCCCGCACGGTTGCCCTTCTCGAGCAGGGCGCCCAGACGGTCCTGTCGATCAGCGCCACCGAGATCGGCATCGATTCCGTGGTCCGATTCCGCCCGTGGAAGGGGCGTATCGAGGAGACGATGGCCGTCTTCGGCATGTCGGAGAGCCACGATTCCCACTCGAGCAAGGGGCCTGAGGTCATGGCCGGCCTTCCCGCAGGAGTCAGCGATGTCGCGAAGGCCATCACGCTCGACAACCTGCGCGGCCAGGTCGCGGACCAGCGCAAGTACGGCATGAAGTACCTCGGGATGAAGTCCACCCTTCCCCGCGAGGAGTTCGACAAGGCCCTGGACTACATCAGGTCGACGGGGGTCGACGTCGAGCGATCCGCGGACGAGGCCTTCGAGATCTTCAGGCAGATCCGCGGGCGCTACGAATCAGCCTCCTACCACCTCGCGCAGAGGTTCTACGCCGTGCACGCCCCGTGGACAGGCGATCGAAGTCCGGACACGCCCGTGGTCTTCCCCACCCTGGCCGGCCACCAGTCCGATACGTGATCCCCGATATCGCCACCGTCGGGTTGGCGTTCCTGCTCATCCTGCCTGCGGAACTGCCCGACAAGACCTTCATCGCCACGCTCGTGCTCTCGACGCGCTACAGCCGCATCGCCGTATGGCTGGGAGTCATCGTCGCCTTTGCCGTCCAGACGGCGATCGCCGTCGCCGCAGGCGGCCTGCTCAGCCTGCTCCCGCAGCGCATCGTCCTGGGCATCACCTTCATCCTCTTCGCCGCCGGCGCCGTCCTCATGCTGGTTTCGGGGCTTCGCGCCCGCAGCGCCGAGCGAGCCGCCGAGGTCGCCGAGGCTGAGGAGTTCGAGCAGGCCGCCGCGCGTCGCACGGGGATGTCTACCTCCGCCCTGCGGGTCGCGGTGGTGAGCTTCATCGTGCTCTTCACTGCCGAGTGGGGTGACCTCTCGCAGATCCTCACCGCCGGACTCGCCGCGCGGACCGGCGACCCGTGGTCGGTCTACCTGGGAGCCTGGCTCGCCCTGGTGACCGTCGCCGGTGTCGCGGTGCTCATCGGCGGCTGGCTCCAGGGACGGGTTGCGCTGTGGCGCATCCGGCTGGTCTCGGCCGTGGTCCTTGCCGCCCTCGCAGCCTGGACCCTCGTGGAGTTCATCCAGGCGTGAGCCGCGCTCCTAGCGGAGCGTGATCTGGCGATTCTGCAGACCGGCGCGGGCGCGTCGCTCCTGAGACGTGAGGGGGGTGTCGTCAGCCAGCGCGGTGGCCAGCCGAGCGCCGAACTCCGCAGCCGATGCTTCGACCTCGTCGGCCGGTGTGCCGTCGATCAATTCCCAGACCGGCACGAGCAGTCCGTCGGCGCGGAAGGACCCCACGAAGCGCGATGGCACACCCGAGAGAGCGCTCGCGCCTGCAGCGTGCATACGCGCGAGAGCGTTCAAGAGCTGCTCCTCGCCGTGAGGCATGACCCATCGCAGGAAGACCTTGTCTCCCATCTGTACCCAGTACGCCGAGTCGACCGACGTTAGGCGCACGGTCGGCATCACCTTGCTATTGGCGCGATCCAGCGAGTCCCTCACTCCGGGCGCCTCGGCACTCGCCTCGTCAGCCATCCAGTAGTCGAAGTCCTCGTGGATCGTGATCTCGAGCGGGACATCCGCGATGAGATCCTGCAGGCGTGGTCCGGGACCGGGCAGGCCGACCGGAGGCACAGGCGTGCCCGGCTCGCTTTCAAGCGCGCGTAGCAGTGCGTCGGCGGCGTCGCGGCTCGGATCGCCCGAGCCCGTCGTGACCTGCAACGCGAGGTAGATGTCGCCGTTGTCGCGCACGAGCGCCGGCCATGCGAGCGGGAGCACGGTGGTGAGGAACACGGTGCGATCCGTGCCCTCCCTGAGTGCCAGCGGCGCCGTTGCAGCGGGCACGATCTCCCGGAAGGCCACCCAGTCGCACTCGCTCGGCAGTC
>JALQSY010000309.1 GCA_023264215.1 Candidatus Nanopelagicales bacterium | reverse complement strand
TGCCGTGGAACTTCCCCATGCCCATCGCGGGCTGGGGATTCGCGCCCGCGCTCGCCGCGGGATGCACCGTCGTGCTCAAGCCCGCCGAGGTCACCCCGCTCACGGCGATCCGCCTCGGCGAACTCGCGCTCGAGGCCGGTATCCCCGAGGGCGTGTTCACCGTGGTCCCAGGCAAGGGCTCGGTCGTGGGCGAGCGCTTCGTCACCCATCCGCTCGTCCGCAAGGTCGTCTTCACCGGATCGACCGAGGTCGGCGAGCGGATCATGGCTGGCTGCGCCCCGCAGATCAAGCGCGTGACGCTCGAACTCGGCGGGAAGAGCGCCAACATCGTCTTCGCCGACGCCGATCTCGAGCGCGCTGCCGCGACGGCGCCGTACGGCGTCTTCGACAACGCCGGCCAGGACTGCTGCGCCCGCTCGCGGATCCTCGTGGAGCGCTCGGTCTTCGATCGCTTCATGGCGCTGCTCGAGCCCGCCGTTGCCGGGGTGCGCGTCGAGGATCCGTCGCTGGACTCGGCTGAGATGGGCCCGCTCATCACCGCCGCGCATCGGGAGACCGTCGCGTCGTACGTCGATGATGCCCAGGTCGCCTTCCGCGGCTCGTGCCCCGACGGGCCGGGGTTCTGGTACCCGCCGACGGTGATCGTGCCCTCGTCCGAGTCCGACCGCGCGTACCGCGAGGAGATCTTCGGTCCCGTCGTGGCGGTCATGCCCTTCGAGGACGAGGCCGACGCGATCCGCATGGCCAACGACTCCGACTTCGGCCTGTCCGGATCGATCTGGAGCCGCGATATCGGTCGGGCGCTTCGGGTCTCGCGCGGCGTCGAATCCGGCAACCTCTCGGTCAACTCGCACTCCTCGGTGCGCTACTGGACCCCGTTCGGCGGCTTCAAGCGCTCCGGGCTCGGCCGCGAACTCGGCCCCGATGCACCCGAGGCCTTCACCGAGACCAAGAACGTCTTCATCGCCACCGACTGACCCGAGAGGAACACCATGTCCGATGTCGTCTGCCGCCGCCTGGTCGGCCGCACCGCCCTCATCACCGGAGGAGCGAGCGGCATCGGACTGGCGTCCGCCAAGCGCCTCGCCGACGAGGGCGCCAACGTCGTCATCGCCGACATGGACTCCGCTGCGGGAGAGGCCGCCGCGGCCGAGGTCGGCGGGACTTTCGTCCAGGTCAACGTGACCTCTCCCGAGGACAACGACCGGATGTACAAGGTCGCCGTCGACACCTACGGGTCCATCGACGTCGCCTTCCACAACGCCGGCATCTCGCCGCCCGACGATGATTCGATCCTCGACACCGGCCTCGAGGCGTGGAAGCGCGTCCAGGACGTCAATCTCACCTCGGTCTACCTCGGATGCAAGGCCGTGCTGCCCTACATGCTCGAGCAGGGTCGCGGCTCGATCATCAACGTCGCGTCGTTCGTCGCCACCATGGGTGCCGCGACGTCCCAGATCTCCTACACCGCATCCAAGGGCGGCGTGCTGTCGATGTCGCGCGAGTTGGGCGTGCAGTTCGCGCGTCAGGGCGTGCGCGTCAATGCGATCTCGCCCGGTCCGGTCAAGACGCCGCTGCTCATGGAGCTCTTCGCGAAGGATCCGGAGCGCGCCGCTCGGCGTTACGTGCACATCCCGTTCGGTCGCTTCGGCGAGCCCGAGGAGATCGCGGCGGCCGTCGCCTTCCTGGCCTCTGACGACTCGTCGTTCATCACGGCGTCGAATTTCCTCGTGGACGGCGGGATCTCCGGCGCCTACGTCACCCCGCTGTAGAGCAGGTTCCGCCTCACCCCGCTGTAGCGCAGGTTCCGCCTCGCCCCGCTGTAGCCGCGGGACGTGAGCGGCTCGGGCGAGTACGCCGATTTGCGCACGTTGCGGGGACGTTTCGTGGCAAAACTTCCCCGTTCGGTGCGCAAATGCCCTCAACGAGCCGATGTGCGCAGGGACTCACCCGGTTGCGGCCTCGACGAGCGCGCGGAAGAGAGGAAGTTCGGCCGACCGCCGATCCGGGTGCTC
>JALQSY010000308.1 GCA_023264215.1 Candidatus Nanopelagicales bacterium | reverse complement strand
GGACGTAGGAGCGCATCTGGGTGCCCCACGAGCCGGCCGAGTCGCTCTTCAGAGCGTCCAGCTTCTCGCGCTCCTCGCGGCGCCTCACCTCGAGCAGGCGGGACTGCAGGACCCGGAGCGCCGCCGCACGGTTCTGGATCTGGGACTTCTCGTTCTGGCAGGAGACGACGATGCCGGTCGGGATGTGGGTGATGCGCACTGCCGAGTCGGTCGTGTTGACGCTCTGGCCTCCTGGCCCGCTGGAGCGGAAGACATCGATGCGGATGTCCGCCTCGGGGATGTCGATGTGGTCGGTCTGCTCGGTGACGGGGAGCACCTCGACGGCCGCGAACGACGTCTGACGTCTCCCCTGGTTATCGAAGGGAGATATGCGGACCAGTCGATGGGTGCCCTGCTCGATCGACAGCGTGCCGTAGGCGTAGGGCGCCTTGACGGCGAACGTCGCCGACTTGATGCCCGCTTCCTCGGCGTACGACGTGTCGTAGACCTCGACCGGCCAGCCGTGGCGCTCGCAATAGCGCAAGTAGAGCCGCAGCAGCATCTCGGCCCAGTCAGCTGCGTCGACACCTCCCGCTTCGGAGCGGATCGTCACCAGTGCTTCGCGAACGTCGTACTCGCCAGACAGCAGGGTGCGCACCTCCATCTCGGCGATGTCCTTGCGCAGTCCGTCGAGTTCGCGCTCGGCCTCGGCCCAGGAGTCCGCGTCATCCTCGCTCTCGGCGAGTTCGACGAGGACGACGAGGTCGTCGAGGCGACGGCGAAGGCCCTCGATGCGGCGGATGTCACCTTGGACCAGGGAGAGCTGCGACGTGACCTCCTGCGCTCGCGCCTGGTCATCCCACAGGTCCGGAGCGGATGCTGCTGCCTCGAGTTCATCCGCCTTCACCTTCAGCGAAGGAACGTCGAGGACCTGCTCGATGCCGGCGAGCGTTTGCTCCAGGCTTGCGAGCGTGTCTGAGACGTCAGGGATGGCCACGAGGGGCAAGCCTACGAGGTGCTTCAGCCGTCCTCGCGGTGCGCTGCCTCCGGACTGAATGCCGGGAGGCACACAGCGATGTAGTCCGCCCCCTCGACCGTCCGATAGCGGATCCGCTCACCCGCCCGAGTAATCACGGCCTGGCCACCGACGACAAGGACTTCCCCGTCTGCCGTGTCGACGAGCAGTGCACCGGAGAGAACGACGGTCAATTCGTCGAAGTCAGGCTGCTGGAAGGGCTCGTCCCAGCCCGCGGGCGCGTGCATGCGAGCGATCGATACGGCGCTCTCGCCGTTGACGACGCGACCAACGTACTCGTCAATGACCTTGCCCCCCGGCACCGGGATCTGGACCGGCGCGGTGATGAGTTCGGCCATGTGACTCCTCCATCGATGAGTTAGCCCGACGGACGATAACTCAAGACGGCACCCGCCTCGACGTTGAGGTCGTAGGCGCCCGTCGGCGTCAACCATCCGGAAAACGGGGGACGCACCCGATCGCTCATGGACACAACGACGATGTCATCGCGAATCGACACTCCGGTGAGCCGACCATCGCCAGGATCGCGGCGCACGTGGCGCTCGACGGCAGCACGGACCCCCGCACCGTCGAGCCTGATGCGCGCGGAGGCACCTTCGGCGTAATAGGTGGCCAGGTCGATCGCCTGAGCTCCGGCAAGCGCCGCGCCGTCCGCCTGGGACTGCAGGGCTCGTCGGGCCATGAACACGGTGGAGGCATCCACGACGACCGCGAGGGCGAGGATGCAGATCACGATGAAGCCGAGGCTGAGCACCAGAATGCTGCCCTCGTCCTGCCGCCGCCCGCTCACGGAGCATCCCGGTAGTCGTCGATGACGGCCACGTGGACAGCACTCACGGGGACAGCCCCCACAGTCGAGTCCGCGAGCGAGTCGGGCATGAAGGGCAAGCGCACGCGTGTACTCACAGTGACCCGGATCGCGCTTCCAGGCGCGAGACATGCGCCCTGGCAATCGATGACGAGTTCACCCCCACGCACAGGCACGCCCTGATCGTCGAGCGCGAGCCTCGTGGCAACACGCGCTGCG
>JALQSY010000307.1 GCA_023264215.1 Candidatus Nanopelagicales bacterium | reverse complement strand
CGCGGCAGCGCCCGCGACAGCAACACGGTGCTCTACCTCGCCGGCGACATCGGCATCGGCGGAGGTTTCTTCGTCGACGGGCACCCGCTCGTCGGAGCAGGCGGCTACGGCGGCGAGGTCGGCCACATGCGGATCAATCCGCAAGGACGCACCTGCCGATGCGGGTCGCGCGGATGCTGGGAGACGGAGATCGGCTTCGCCGCCCTCGCGCGGGCCGCGGGCGGCGACGTCGCTCTCGCGGACCTGGTGGACGGAGCCGGGCGGCGCGATCCGGGGACGGTCGCTGCCTTCGAATCGGTCGCGGACTGGCTGGGCATCGGCCTGGTCAACCTCGTGAACATGCTCAATCCCGAGTCGATCGTCCTCGGTGGGCACCTCGGCGCGGTGTACGCCGTTGCGGGAGATCGGGTCGATGCCCAACTCGACAGCGCCCTGCCTGCCGCGCGCGACCTCGTGCGCGTCACGTCCTCGCAGCTCGGCAGCGACGCGACGCTGATCGGGGCGGCCGAGGTCGCCTTCGCGGCGCTGCTCGAGGATCCGGGGAGCCTTGCGCGCGACAGCGCGGCAAGCTGAGCACCCGCACGACCCTCAGCTGATGTGGCTCGCCGGCGGGTCGAGCACGATCGCCTGACCGGTGGCGGCGGAGTCCCGGGCCGCCTCGATGACGCGCAGATCGGCCACCACCTCGCGCGGATCGACCGGCGGCGGGCCCTGGCCGAGGATCGAGCGCGCGACCCCCCGGTAGTACGACGGCCAGGCACCGCGCTCGCGGGGTATCTCCCGGGCAGGCTCCACGTCGGTGACCAGGAGCGCGACGTCGGTCTCGGTCCCCCACGTCGGATCGCGCGGGTCCCGGCCTTCGCGCAGCGCGTCCTCCTGGGTGTCGAGGGTCTGGATCAGCAGGCCGCCGCCGGTGCCGAGCAGGCGCAGGCGGGGCTCGGGGAAGGCGCTGGCCGCGCTCACGCTGAGGATGCTCACGGCCCCGGATACGTGCTCCAGCACGACCTGGGTGTCGTCGTCCGCAGTCACGTCCGGTCGCACCGCGCGCGCGCTCGCGAAGACCCGCACGACCGGCCCCAGCAGGTGCAGGGCCTGGTCCACCAGATGAGCGCCGAGGTCGTACAGCAGTCCGGGCAGGTCCTCGGCCGGACCGTCCTCGCGCCAGCCACCCTTGGGGATGGGGCGCCAGCGCTCGAAGCGCGACTCGAGCCGGTGCGGCGTGCCGATAGACCCGTCGGCGATGACGCGCCGTGCGGTGAGTGTCTCGGAGTCCCAGCGCCTGTTCTGGAAGACATGCAGCTGTCGATTGCAGGCCTCCGCCAGGTCGATGAGCGCCTGCGCCTCGCGAGCCGTGCCCGCCAGGGGCTTGTCCACCACCGCGTGCATCCCGGCCTGGAGGGCGGCTGTCGCCTGCGGCACGTGGGCGGAGTTCGCCGTCGCGATGACCGCGACGTCGAAGTCCCCGGCCCAGGCGTCGTCAGCTGTCTGCAGGACCGCAACCCCCGGCAGGTCCGCGCGTACCTGCTCCTGGCGCGCTGGGTCGCCGGTGACGACGGCGGCGAGCTCGAACCCCGACTCGGCGCCGATGAGCGGCGCGTGGAAGACGCGTCCGGCCAGGCCGTAGCCGAGCAGTACCGTGCGCAGCGTCACGCGGGCCTAGCTCCAGTAGACGTGCACGCGCGCGCCGACGGGAACCTGGTCGAACAGCCAGGCGACGCCCTTGAGGTCGGCGACGTTGACGCAGCCGTGCGAGCCGCCACCGGGGTAGTAGCCGCTCGCAGCGAAGGTCGGGGAGTAGTGGATGCCGATGTCGCCGTTGAAGAACAGCGCGTAGGGCATCGGCACACGCGGAGCGTTGGGACCGTTGATGCCGGACGTGGCGTAGCGGTCCTTGTAGTAGACGCGGTACGAACCCGTGGGCGTGTCCAGGCCCGGCACGCCGAAGCGGACATCGAGGGTCTGGATCACCTTGCCCTTGCGGACGAGCCGGAGCACCTTCGCGGTCTTGTCGATGCAGACGACCTGACGCTCCTCCAGGCAGGCCTTGGGCAA
>JALQSY010000306.1 GCA_023264215.1 Candidatus Nanopelagicales bacterium | reverse complement strand
CGGCGGGGTACTCGTCCTTGTGCTCGAGATGAGTGGCGTACGGCAGGATCTCGTTGTCGACGTAATCCCGCACCGCCTTGAGGATCTCCACCTGGACGTCCGAGAGACCCTCGGTCTGCGCCAGTCGCGTCATCATTCCTCCCGTCCCACCGCTGAGCGGTCAGGCTAACGCACGTTAACGCCTGGCGCCCGCCGCAGGCCTGCGGCGGGATTGACCAGGGCAATCGCTACGACGAAAGGCAGGACGAGCACGGGCAGCACCTCGATGACGGCCAGGCCCAGCAGGACGGCCGTGAGGAGCTGGGCCGCCGTGACGCAGGTCCACGCCGCGGTCCGCGCCACGATGACGTGACCGTGATCGGCACGCCGCAGGATCGCGCGAGAGACCGCGACGCACCACAGGGCCGACGCGACGCCGGCCGGCGCCACGGCGAGCGGCCCGGCGACCGACCCCGCGACCAGGATCATCGCCACGCCCACGATCGCCGTGAATCCCAGCAGCGCCGCCACAAGGGGGGTGGGTCGGACGAGTACGTCGCGCCACGGCCGACGTGGTCGCGGCTGCGCTGGCTCATGCGATCGTTGCTGCGTCCGAGACCTGGCTGGCGCCCGCGGCGCGGGCGTCACCTCGAGTAGCAGATCGCGTGCGGCACAGAGCTCGGCGAACCGAGCGGCGGAGCCGCCCTGATCGGGGTGCGCCAAGGTCGCCCAGAGCCGGAACGCGCGCTTGACCTCGACCGCGGCTGCATCCGGCGCGACACCGAGAAGGCGCGCGGCAGTCGACTTGGTCAGCGATGGCGACGCGCCCATGGCGCCAGGGTAGTCGGCCATGCCGTCCTAGGCATCGGGAGCAGTAAAGGACTGCGTGCGGGACATCCCCGCTGCCCTGCCCTTGGCTGCGATCACGGTCGCCATCTTGCGCGATGCTTCGTCGATCATCTCGTCGCCGAGCATGACCGCCCCCTTAGCTCCGCCTTCGGCAGACGTGTAGTAGGCGTAGGCATCGAGAATCAGCTCCGCCTGGTCGTAGTCCTCCTGCCGCGGGCTGTACACCTCGTTGGCGACGTCGACCTGGCCGGGATGCAGCACCCACTTGCCATCGAATCCGAGCGCGGCGCTGCGCGAGGCCACACGCCGGTATCCCTCAACATCCTTGATCGCCAAATAGGGCCCGTCGATGGCGAGCTTGTCATGAGCTCGGGCCGCCATGAGGATGCGCATCAGGATGTAGTGGTACGCATCCCCGACGTCGTATCCCGGCGGCTGCTCCCCGACGACCAGTGACTTCATGTTGATAGAGGCCATGAAGTCAGCGGGCCCGAAGATGATCGTCTCGACGCGTGGCGAGGCGGCGGCGATCGCATCGACGTTGATGAGTCCCATGGCGTTCTCGATCTGTGCCTCGATGCCGATTCGACCGATCTCGAAGCCATTGGACTTCTCGATCTGCGTGAGTAGGAGGTCCAGCGCCACGATCTGCTCGGCCGTCTGGACCTTGGGCAGCATGATGCAGTCGAGATTGGGGCCTGCACCCTCGACGACCTCCACCACGTCCGCGTAGGTCCACTGGGTCGTCCAGTCGTTGACACGCACGGCGCGGACCTTGCCGTCGTAGCCTCCCTCATTGAGGGCGGCGACGATGTTCTTGCGCGCCTCGGGCTTGGCGATAGGCGCGACCGCGTCCTCGATGTCCATGAAGACCTGGTCGACCGGCAGGCCGCGAGCCTTGTCAAGCATCTTCGGGCTGGATCCGGGCACGGCGAGATTGGACCTGCGAGATCGGGCCACGCGGGTCGAGCCAGCCGCACCGCCAGAGGTCAAGGATGCCGATGTCATGGGCCGACCCTACCGACGCTCGCCGTACCCGCCCAGCCGTGTCCAGCCCTCGTAACCGCACGGTCCGGAGCAGTGCTCAACCGGAGTACCCTTGGGCCGCGTGACCTCCCCCAACCGCGTCTTCGTCGCTCGCCTCGCGCGGGCCGAAGTCTTCGACCCCAAGGCCGACCAGGTCGGCCGGGTCCGCGACGTGGTGGTCGCCCTGCGGACCGACGCGCAGCCTCCCCGCGTCGTG
>JALQSY010000305.1 GCA_023264215.1 Candidatus Nanopelagicales bacterium | reverse complement strand
CGATCCGACCTAGGCTGGAGGCGTGTTCTTCCAGGGGTCGCTGCTCGACACCGACGACGTCGCGTCGGTCGGGTCGCTCGAGCGGGTGCAGCGGCGCGAGCTGACCCATGGCGCGTGGGTCGACGTGCTCCCGGGGTGGATGAGTGGCGCCGACCCGCTGTTCCTCACGCTGCAGACGGCGGTGCGGTGGCGTGCCGAGAAGCGCGAGATGTACGACTCGGTCGTCGAGGTGCCGCGCCTGCTGTGCTCCTACGGGGTGGGCGACGAGCTGCCCGACCCCGCGCTCACGGCGGCTCGCGACGCGCTGAGCGCGCACTACGCCGACGAGCTCGGCGAGCCGTTCGTGACGGCAGGGCTGTGCTACTACCGCGACGGTCGCGACTCGGTCGCGTGGCACGGCGACCGCATCGGCCGCGGCCGCGACGCCGACACGATGGTCGCGATCCTGTCGCTCGGCGCTCCGCGCCGCCTCTCGCTGCGTCCCCGCGACGCCGAGGCCCACCAGTCGAGGGAGCAGATCGGCTTCGTCGTCGGCCACGGCGACCTGCTCGTGATGGGCGGCTCCTGCCAGCGCACCTGGGACCACGCCGTCCTCAAGACCACCAAGCCCGTCGGCCCCCGCATCAGCGTCCAGTTCCGCCCCCTCAACGTCCTGTGAGACCCGGTCCTGGGCGGTGAGTTGGCGACCTATCGCCGGCCGTTGGTGCCTCAGCGACTCATCCTCGTGGTGAGCGGTACCTCTGCGACCCATCACGGTGCGCGAAAGGTCGCTGAGACACCGGCCGGATGGGACTCTCGTCCACCGACCGCGCGGGAAGTGCGACGTATCCACACCTCGCGTCGCTGCCGTGGCCCGCTCGGCCGCAGCGCGGTCCGATGGGGAGATGCCACCGGTCCCACGCGTACCCGACGCCTTGCGTCACGGCCCCTTCGACCATCGCGACGCCGAGCGTCACGGGGTCAGCGAGCGGATGCTGCGCGGCCGGCAGTGGAAGCGACTCCACCCCCGCGTCTGGGTCCACCGCGACCACGAGATGACCCGTCTCGACACGATCGCCGCCGCCGCGTTGACGCTTCCCAGGCGCGCGCACGTCAGTCACGAGTCGCGCCTGCAGCTGCTGGGGCTCGACGTCGGTGACACCGTCCCGGTGCGCTTCACGATCGCCGGAGACCACCACGTCGCGACCGAGGGGATCTTCCTCCACCGCACGGTCGCGCTCCCGCCCCTCGATGCGCACGGAGTCACCCCAGCGGCGGCGTTCATCCAGTACTGCTCCTCGGCGAGGCTCATCGACGCGATCGTCGCGGGCGACTGGCTGCTGCACCGCGAGCACACGACCCGGTCCGAAGTCCTCGAGGTGGCGCGGCACCAGGAATGGAGACCCGGCGCGTCACAGGCGGTCGAGGTCCTGCGATGGCTCGACGCTCGGTCCCGTTCGCCGAAGGAGTCCGAGCTGCGCGCCGTTCTCGTGGCCTCGGGCCTGCCGGCGCCCGAGGTGAACACTGCGATCCACCGTGGCCGCGAGCAGATCGCCGTCGTCGACCTGCTGTACGAGTTCTGGCGACTCGTGGTCGAGTACGAGGGTCGACAGCACGCCCTCGAGACACGCCAGTTCCAGATCGACATCACGCGCTACGCACGTCTTCGGGAGGCGTCGTTCGAGTACGTCCAGGTGACGCAGGCAATGCTGGCCCAGCCGCGCGCCCTGGTGCTCCACGTCCACCAGGCGCTGGTGAGGCGGGGATACGGTGGGCCGCCCCCGGATCTGGGGACCGCGTGGTCAGCGCTCTGGGAGCCGATCGTCGTGCGGCCCAGACTGAGGGCGGTACCTGAGCGACGTGTCCAGGGCTCGGATGAGTCGCTCAGCCACCGCGGCCTGGCCTGATGGGTCGCTCAGCTACCGCCCGCGGTGAGCTGGCAGACGATACGTCGCCAACTCACCGCCCCGGGGCGGGTCAGCGGCGCTTGGCGGCGCGGGCGCGCTCGCCCTGGTCGAGGATCACCTTGCGGATGCGGACGTTCGAGGGGGTGACCTCGACGCACTCGTCCTCGCGGCAGAACTCCAGGCACTGCTCCAGCG
>JALQSY010000304.1:248-2083 GCA_023264215.1 Candidatus Nanopelagicales bacterium | reverse complement strand
CCCCGAACCGGGGGGCCGTCGTGGACAGGCACTCGCACACCGCAGCCACGTACGCCTGCGCCGTGGTGTAGACCTGCGACGGGTCCACCGCGCCGAGCTGGCCTGCGTGGAGCGCCACCGTCACCGCGAGCCGGTGCTCGACGAGGTACTCGGGAGTCACCAGCGGGCGGGGCAGGGTCGATTCCAGGAGGAGGCCGACAGCCGGGTAGACGCCCTGCCGGTCCTCGACCACGCCGAGATACACCTCGGCCGGCACCGGCAGATCGAGCGGCACACCCGACGCCGAGTCGAGCCCCGCCTGATAGGCCGTGAGGTAGCCCGGCAGGTGCGTCGTGAGCATCGCGCGGCAATGGTACAGGACGGCCGGAGGCTGCCCGCTGGCGAACGGGATCGTCATGAGCCCCCCATCAGCGCCAGAGCCTCGCGGCCGGAGTACGACGTCAGCTCGCCCGCGAGATCCGACAGGCGCTCGCTCGCGTAGTCGATGATGACCTCTTCGACCCGACCTAGCGTCGCCTCGCCCATCGAGAGCAGCGGGCGCCGGGGGATCGGCGCGTCGCCGCCCCACCACGGACCGACGCCGATCCCCTGATCGTGGTTCACGGCGTAGGGGACCGCCGTCCCGACTTCCATCCAATCGATCGAACTGCGGTACCAGTACTCCGACGAGCCGCCCGTCATCGACCGCATCAGCCGATTCGGGCCGCCCCACCGGAGCCGGTCCCGCTCGATCTCGGAGAGGGGGATTTCGAGGATCGCCGCCTTGGCGTGGCGATACACCTTCGCCTCCTCGGTGTCCGCGTAGCGCGGCCACGGCGTGCCCTCGGAGACGCCGTAGCTGTCGAACAACTCCTCGCGCGACTCGATCCACACGTCCTCGATCCGGTCCCACGCCGAGCGGCCGTCCCACGAAAACCCCCCGCCCGAGGCCGGGCGCTGGGTCGGGAGGGACCAGTCGTCGATCGACTCGGCCCACGCCTCGATCGACGAGACCGCGTCGTCAGCGGACGATCGGATCGTGAAGCGCATCAGACACCGCCCGAGCGCCAGAGCGAGGCGCCCTGCAGCCCGATACCCACCGGGGAGCGGTACGGTTGATCCTGCGTTCGAGCCAGTCCGGGGGACCGGTCGCCGGTCCCGCGCGCGTCGTAGAGAGCCGACGTGTTCGCCGCGATCTCCTCGCGTACGCGCTGGAGCTCCTCGGCGCGCACCTGCGCCAGATCCGGGTCCACGCGCTGCCGCGCTCGGTCTGCCCACGAGGCGATCATCAGGAGCAGCATTCGCCGAGCGAGGGCGTATCCCGCGGTGCTCGGGTCGGTCGGCACCGTGGCGCCGAGCCGCGTGAACTCACCGGCGACGATCTGCCCCGCGAACTGGATCTCGGCGAGACACTCCGTCCGGCTCGGCGACGTCGCCTGCACAGCCGGAGGCCCCACCGCCGCATCGCGGAACACGAGGCCGTTGACCCAGCTCGACACGACTTCGGGAGTCACTCCGAACATCAGTCACCCCCGGTCAGCAGCTCCACCAGATCGGCCTTCGTGTTGCTCCGAGACACCGCGTGCCCCGCCTCGCGGGCGAGGCGCTGCAGCTCGGAGCGCGTGAGCGAGAGCAGGTCGTCTACCGCCTGCAGAGACTCCGACGACGCTGGGGCGACGGCCGTCGAAGCCTCTGCGGGCGGGGCCGCATCAGGCAACGGGAATCGACGGCCGAGACCGTCGACCCACGTGCCAGGGATATGCGGCCAGCGCGCCATCAGGTGAGCAACCCGGTCCATTGCACCGCTGCGGTCGTGTCCACGAGGTTCACCTCGTGGTACATGTCGCAGTAGTAGC
>JALQSY010000304.1:0-238 GCA_023264215.1 Candidatus Nanopelagicales bacterium | reverse complement strand
TCGGGGCGAAGGCTGAAGAGCTCTTCGTCGCCTGCGACGGTGAGCGTCTTCAGGAAGGATCGATCCGTCCCACCGGAGGCGACCGCGAAGACGGCCGAAGCCGCCGTGAGGCCGTTGACGGACGTGCCGCCCGCGTTGCGGTAGCGGGGCCGGTCGACGATCGCCGTCACCGAGCGCGCGCCGAGGTAGTCCTGCAGCCACGCCGACACCGCGTCGGTCGTCTCGTAGTTCGTGTTCG
>JALQSY010000303.1 GCA_023264215.1 Candidatus Nanopelagicales bacterium | reverse complement strand
ATCGAGGATGAGTCGGGCCGCCTCGCGGATCTGCTTGGAATGGGGCTTGGTCACGGGGTGGTAGCCCGGCAGGGAGATGTCGCTCGGCCACTCTAACGTCGTCATCGCCTGCAGGGCGTCCTTGGACACATCGACGAGGACCGGCCCGGGGCGCCCGCTGCTCGCGAGGTAGAACGCCTCGGCGATCGCGCGCGGGATCTCATCGGGGTTGGTCACCAGGTAGTTGTGCTTGGTGATCGGCATGGTGATGCCGCGGATATCGGCCTCCTGGAATGCGTCGGTGCCGATTGCCGAACTCGGCACCTGGCCGGTGATCGCCACCATGGGCACCGAGTCCATGTGCGCGTCGGCGATGGGCGTGACGAGATTGGTGGCGCCCGGACCGCTCGTCGCCATGCAGACGCCCACGCGGCCGGTGGCGGCGGCGTACCCCTCGGCAGCATGGCCTGCGGCCTGCTCGTGCCGCACGAGGATGTGGCGGACCTTCGAGGAGTCCATGAGGGGGTCGTAGGCCGGGAGGATGGCCCCGCCGGGAATGCCGAAGACGACATCGACGCCGGCGTGCTCCATCGACCGGATCAGGCTCTGGGCGCCCGTGATCTGCTCACCGGACGACTGCCCTGGGCTGGTGCTCATCTTTCCCTCTTTCCACTTCCGCCTCGGGACCATGGTGGCGCATAGCCCCTCTCAACACGAAACCCCCCGGCCCGGAGGGCTCGGAGGGTGCGCGCGGGTCGCCTTCGCGACAGGTGCTGGGGCTAGCCCGCGCGCCTGCCTACGACAATGACGATCTGCTGCATGGGGACGAGGGTAGCGCAGCTATCCGGGAGCATCAACTGCGTCCCCTAGGCAGCAAGCGTGGCCTACTCTCCATGCGGACCACCTGGGAGGCAGGCATGAAGCGTTCGCGAGTCATCACCACGCTCGGGCTGGGTACTGCCCTGTGCGCAGCCCTATTGAGCGGATGCGCAAACTCACCCGCACCTGCAGGCGCGGGGGGTGACGCTTTCTGCTCACCCGAGGCACTCATGGAACTCATTCCGGCGCTGCGCGACGCCGAAGGCAGGTTCGAACTGCCCGATCCGCGCAGCGATCTCCAGGGCTTCTACGACGCTCACCAGGCGATCACGAGGGCTATCGACGTCGCCCTGGTGCAGTCTCAGATGGACACGACACCGAGCGAGGCGGCGACCAACCTTCACCGGACCATGACGTTCGGCAAGGAGTGGCGCAGTGCTGAGGTGGGCGTATCCACCGACGGGTCAACGATCACACTCCCCGAGGCTGGAGGTCGCTTTGCGGCTTTCGGAGGCGCGTCGTTCCTCAGCGGCATCACTCCGATCGCTGCCACGGGAGGAAGCGTCTACGAAGTGGTACAGCCCGACGGCTCCGTAAGTGCCCTGGTCGCCGCCCAGCCCACCAATCTGCCGTGCGTCAATCGCATCATCCTGGCCGAGGAAAGCTCAGGGGGAACGTGGATGCCGCCTTCCTATGCGCTCGGCCCTGAGGGTGGCCCGGCGTTCCTCATTGTCGATCTCTGCGTCGATCTCGCCAATCCCACGACCTTCGAATCTCAGCAGCTTCTTGCCCCCGGCGCATCCATTTTCGTCGCCATGCAATGGGCCGACATCCCAGCGTTTTCCCACATGCGCACTGATGATCGTTCGATCATGCACACGCAGGGGCATTCCGACTGATCCTCAGTCGCAGACGGCGCCTCGGGAAGCAGAGCCGACGAGTCGGGCGTACTTGGCGAGCACTCCCCGGTCGTAGCGAGGCGGGAGTGGCTCGAACTCCTCGTGGCGCCGCGCGAGCTCCGCCTCGTCCACGAGCAGGTCCAACCGCCGCCCTGGGATATCGATCCGGATGAGGTCGCCATCGCGCACGAGGCCGATGGGGCCGGCGTCCACGGCCTCGGGTGAGACGTGACCGACGCACAACCCGGTGCTGCCGCCGGAGAAACGACCGTCCGTGACGAGCAGGACGTCCTTGCCCAGGCCAGCGCCCTTGATGGCACCCGTGATGGCGAGCATCTCGCGCATGCCGGGCCCGCCGGCGGGTCCCTCGTTGCGGATGACGACGAT
>JALQSY010000302.1 GCA_023264215.1 Candidatus Nanopelagicales bacterium | reverse complement strand
CGGGCCCAGCTCGAGGGCGAGTCCGAGCTCGAGCAGCTCTGGAAGCGCTGGGCCGAGTGCACGGACTGCGACGCGGACGGGCTCCACGACCTCTACGGGCTCCAGTCGCTGATCATGCGCGCGGTCGCGGAGTCGGGCGAGGTCCTCGTGCGCCTCCGCCCGCGCCGCGTCGCGGACGGGCTCGCCGTGCCGATCCAACTCCAGGTGATCGAGGCCGACCACATCGACACGATGAAGGACGGCCCGGCCGAGAAGGAGGGCCACTACTGGGTCCAGGGCGTTGAGCTCGACGCGCTCGGCCGGCGGACGGGCTACTGGATCTTCCGGAACCACCCCGGCGACCATCGGCGGTCGATGAGCCTCGAGTCGGTGTTCGTGCCGGCGCAGTCGATGCTCCACATCTACCGCGTCGACCGCCCCGGGCAGGTGCGCGGGATCCCGTGGGCGGCGCCCGTCGTGATCCGGAGCCGCGAGCTGAAGGACTACGAGGACGCCCAGCTGCTCAGGCAGAAGATCGCGGCGTGCTTCGCGCTCTTCCGCCAGGACATGGCCTTCGACCTCGACGCGGACGTGGCCTCGCCGGCGGCGTCCAGCGAGAAGGAGGAGCTGGGCCGCGACTACGTCGAGCCGGGGATGATGATCGACCTGCCCGCCGGCAAGGAGATCAAGTTCGCCAGCCCGCCCTCGGTGAGCGGCTACGAGGAGTTCGTCACCAGGCAGCTTCGCGCGATCGCGGTGGGGCTCGGCGTCTCGTACGAGGCCCTGACCGGCGACTTCTCGAGCGTGAACTTCTCCAGCGGCCGCATGGGGCACATCGAGTTCCAGCGCAACGTCGCGGCGTGGCAGAGCGCGATCATGGTCACCCAGTTCTGCCGCCCGGTCTGGCGCTGGTTCTCGACGGTCGCGACGCTGATGGGCGTTCGCGATGAGGGCCTCCAGCCGAGCTGGATCCTGCCGAGGCGCGAGATGATCGACCCGACGCGCGAGGTGCCGGCGGCGATCCAGAAGATCCGCGGCGGGCTCACCACGCTGAGCGACGAGATCCGCTCCCAGGGCATGGATCCAGCCGAGGTCTTCCTCCGCCTGGCATCCGAGCGCGACCTGCTGAACGCTCTCGGCATCACGACGGAGTCGGACCCCGCGCAGGCGAAAGAGTGGCGAATGCCCAACGCAGAGGGCGCCGCGAGCCGCGAGTAGGGCTCCTGTGCGGTGTTTGTAGGGCTCCTGTGCGGTTCCTGGACGGTTCCTGTGCGGTATGCCGAGGGCCAGCAAAATGGCCCCATGTAGGCGAAGCGATGGGCCTCTAGCGAGTCTCTTCGCGGTCGCCCGGGTTCAGGCAGGCCCCGGGCGGCCGTCTACATGACGACCACCAAGCAGATCAGCCGTAGGGAGAAGCTCGACCCCGGATCCATCGAGATCAGGGTCGCCCCCGAGTCGTACGACGAGGCGACGCGCGAGTTCGAGGTCGTGATGTCCACGGGCGCCGCTGTCCGGCGGTACTCGTGGTGGAGCGGGCGCGCGTACGACGAGGTCATGAGCCTCGACCCGGCCCACATTCGCCTCGATCGGATCAACTCCGGCCGCGCGCCGTTCTGCGAGGAGCACCGCGCCGGCGAGATTGACAAGGTCGTCGGCAGCATCGTCGCCGGCTCCGTCCAGATCCGCGGCGGCGAGCTGATCGGCCGCGTCCGCATGCACGAGACCGAGCGCGCGAAGGAGATCACGCAGCGCATGGCTCGCGGCGAGCTCTGCAACGTCAGCCTTGGCTACCGCACCTACGAACAGGAGGTCGTCGAGTCAGAGGACGGCCCCGACACGCGCACTGCCATCGACTGGGAGCCCTACGAGCTCTCGCTAGTCCCGATGCCCGCTGACGACGGGTCCCACACCAGATCGCATGCGGGCGGCGCCGATTGCGTCGTACGCACGGAGAAACCGATGGACGAAGACGAAATCACGGACGAGCCGACGCCGACCAAAGGCACGACCCGGACCGCCCCCAAGACGACCACGAAGCGCACCGCCCCCGCGCCGGCTCCTGAGCCTGCCCCCGAGCAGCGCTCGCCGGAGCCGCCGGACGCCGA
>JALQSY010000301.1 GCA_023264215.1 Candidatus Nanopelagicales bacterium | reverse complement strand
CGCTCGGACAGGCCTCGGGCCAGCGACTGCACGATCTCGCCTGGGGCCGCGACGACCGCGACGTCGTCCCCGACGCCGCCGAGAAGAGCATCGGCAACGAGGAGACCTTCGCGCGCGATGTCGACGATCCCGAGGTGATCGCCCGCGAGATCCTGCGCCTGGCCCAGAAGGTCGCCGCGCGCGCACGACGCCACCAGATCCGCGGGCGCACCGTCGTACTCAAGGTCCGCTTCGCCGACTTCACCACCATCACCCGCTCGCGCACACTCGACGCCCCGACCGACGTCGGCCAGGTCATCTACGAGACGGCCCTGGACCTCTACGCCGCCCTCCGCCTGCAGCGCGCGCGCATCAGACTGGTCGGCGTCCGGCTCGAGGGCCTGGTCGATCTCGAGGGCAGTGCCGAGCAACTGCTCTTCGACGACGGCCTGGGCGCCTCGCCGATCGACCGCCGGGCCGCCGAGGTGGCCGCTGATCGGCTCCGGGAGCGCTTCGGCCACGACGTCGTCCGGCCGGCCCGGCTCTGGACCGGCGAGGACCCCGGCTAGGGGCCGTTCCCCCATGTCAGCGGGCCTCCCCACGACCCGGACGCCCAATTTCGACCCGCCGGGTTTCCAGAAGGGCAAGTCCCGCCTATCCTGTGAGAGAGCCCTCGAGGGGAGGTCACGGTGCCACTGTCTGAGCACGAGCAGCGTCTGCTGGAGCAGATGGAGCGTGCCCTCTATGCCGAGGACCCCAAGTTCGCGACATCCCTGCGCAGCGCATCGGCCGGCAAGGCCAGTCGTGGCCGCGCGGCGCTCGGCGTGCTCGTGCTCCTCGGCGGTGTCACCTTGCTCATGCTCGGCGCGATCTTGCCGCTCATCGCCCTCGGTGTCGCCGGCTTCGTCGTCATGATCATCGGGGCGACCCTGACCTACATCGGCCTGCGCGGCCGACCCGCCGCCTCCGCTGCCGAGGGCGAGGCCGCGCCGGAGACCGGCGGTCCCGCTCCGCGTCGGGCGCCCAAGCAGTCGTCGGGATTCATGAACCGCCTCGAGGATCGCTGGCGCAAGCGCCGCGACGAGGGCCCGCAGCAGCAGCAGTAGCCGGCCCGGCCCTAGACCTTCTGCTCGACCTTGCCGCCCAGCACGATGCTCTCGCGCAGTCCTGCGCCCACCAGCGACGGCGGAGCCAGCCGCGCCCGGATCCGCCGCGAGCGCGCAGCACCGCGGTCGGCTGTCCGGCGTAGCACCGCCAGATCGGCGCGCAACTCCGCCGGTGACGGCGGCACGACATCGATCGACGGCGGGGCGTATCGCACCTGCTCGATCCACCAGACCAGTCGTCGCAGTGCCGCGCGCTCGGGCTCTCCCAGGCGCACCTGCCGCGCCAGTGCGTTGGATGCCTCCCGCGGTGTCGACGCCGACGACCACGACCAGCCCAGATCGGTGATGGAGTCGCCGAGCTCGAGCCAGGTGGCCTCGATCCGCTCGCGACCATCGGGCCGTGATGTACGCCGCCTGCGCCGCCACGCGACGATGATCGACGGAAGCGCGGCCAGCAGCACGATGCCGGCGAGACCGGCGAGCACGAGCAGCAGCGGCGGACCGGAGGCGGCCGCTCCCGTCGCGGGAGCAGCGGCGTCGGGCGCGACGGGCTCGGGTGCCTGGCTCGGCACCGGCGCATCCGGGGTATTGCGATCGGTGCGGTCGCGCGAGTAGTCCGGCTGCACCACGCCCGCGCCGACGCGCGGCGTCGGCTCGAACCACACCCATCCGATCCCGTCGAACCACAGCTCGGGCCACGCGTGCGCGTTGCGCGCCTGGACGACGTACTCGCCGTCGTCGGTGAGTCGGCCTCCGGTGAAGCCGATGACCACGCGCGAGGGGATGCCGACCTCACGCGCCATCAGCGCCATCGTGCCGGCGAACTGCTGGCAGTAGCCGATCCGCTCGTCGAGGAAGGACTCCAGCGGATCGGCGCCGGGAGGCGTGATGACGTTGGTGCTGTAGGAGAAGCCGCCGTTCTCGGTGAAGAAGTCGACCAGTGCCTGCGCCCGCGCGTACGGCGTCTGGGCGTTCGCCGTCACCTCGTCGGCGATGAGGGCCA
>JALQSY010000300.1 GCA_023264215.1 Candidatus Nanopelagicales bacterium | reverse complement strand
GAAGCCCGCCTCATGCAGAAACTGCCGGGCGGCGGCAGCATCACCCGCCATGGCGCGTTCGAGCAGGGAGGGTGCAGTTAGTGCGTCGGCCAGCTGCATCAGAGTGGAAGCTGGCACGGCGTACCAAGATTCCTCGTCGGCATAGCCGGCCTCGGTGAGCGCGGCGCGCGCGAGCTCTTGGAGCTCCCCCAGGGCCACCGGCCCGGGGAAGATCCCCAGCGCCGCAGCGGGCTGGACGAACATCACCGTCAGCAGCGTGAGCAGCGCGAGCAGCTGCAGGATCGGCTGCAGGGGCGCGGGGAGGGCGACCGCCCGCGACGCGGCGCCCACGACGGACATGAGCAGCACCGACAGCAGAGTCGGGATGATCCAGCGGCCGGAGTCGAAGAGCGGCAGCACGCTCAGCGAGGCGGTGATGGTCGCGATGGCCGCCGCGATGGTCGCCGCGGGGCGGATCCGCTCGATGACACCCGTCATCGCAGCGCCGTCAATGTCGCGTCGTCGATCGCCGACTGCCATGCCGCCGACAGCGAGTCAGGGGGAGAGGCGATCGCGGCCGCGTGCCATCCCTGCGCGCGCAGGCGCTCCAGGGCGGTGCGCGCATCCAGTCCTCGCTCGCCCCAGGCGGTGAGGTCGACGACGAAGGCCAGGGACCGGTGGTGCACCGGGGGTACGACGTCCAGGGCCGCGGTGGTGCCGGGAAGGATCACGACCGACAGGTCCGAGCCGGTGCGCATCGCCTCGCGCCCCGGAGCCGGGGTCACCGTGGCGAGTGCCTCCAGCACTCGCGCGTGGCCGGCCGAGCCCTCGGCCTGCGCCACCAGGCATCGGCCGTCGAGGGTGTCCAGGCGCACCGACCATCCGGATGACAGCAGATGCGCGCACACGCTCGCGGCCATGCTGAGGCCGACCTCGAGCGGCGATGATGCGCCGCCGATGCGGTCGGGTGCGACGTCGACCGTGACGGTCGCATGGCGCGTCCACGGCTGCTCCTCGCGGCGCACGAGGAGCTCGTCGCCGTGCGCGGATGCGCGCCAGTGGATGCGACGCAGGTCGTCGCCGGGTCGGTACTCGCGCGGGATGATGTCGTCCTCGCCTCCGGCGCTGAGCGCGGAAGACGCGCGATCGCCCCGGCCGCGCCGATCGGCATCCACTGCGCCGTCGAGGGAGACGACGCGCGGCACGACGAGCACGCTCTGCGTCGAGGTGAACGAGCGCGTGAGGCGCACCAGTCCGAAGGGATCGACCGCGGTCACCGACAGCGGGCCCACCTCGAAGCGGCCGCGCTGGGAGGCGTGGAGCGAGTACGCCGTGGATCGCTGTCCCTGGAGATCGCCATCGGACCGGCGGAGCCGTCCCGCTTGGCGATCTGGCTCCACATTCTCCAGCACGCGGAAGACCGGGGGACCCAGGCTCGGATCGACCGACTCCTCGAGGAGCAGTGTGCCGGTGCGACCGCGCGCGAGGTTGGTGACCGTGAGCGTCGCCTCGGCGGTGCTGCCCACCGGCACGTGGGTGGGGGAGATGGTGCGCTCGGCGCCGAGCCGGAAGTGCGTGCGACTGGCCAGCCATGCGGAGATGAGCGGCAGGGCCAGGATGAGCACCGCGATCCGCAGCACGTC
Source organism: Candidatus Nanopelagicales bacterium (assembly GCA_023264215.1). The sequence goes on along the minus strand of JALQSY010000300.1, from coordinate 470 downwards.
GCGCTGACCCGAGAGCGCAGCGCCGACGCCGAGCCCGAGGCCGACGGCGATGAGCGCCTTGCCCCGGAAGGTCAGCGCCCTGAGTGCGCGCTTCACGCGGTCGGCCTCACGTGCTCGCGGGCAGCGGCACTCGCGCGACGATCTCGGTGACGATGTCCTCGGCGCTGGTGCGCGACAGGTGGGCGTCGGTGGTGAGCACGAGGCGATGGGCCAGCACCGGTCCGGCCAGGCGCTGGACGTCGTCGGGGAGCACGTGCCCGCGCCCCGCGAGCGCCGCCGAGGCCCGGGCGGCCCGCAGCAGGTGGAGCGCGGCACGCGGGGAGGCCCCCAGGCGCACCTGGGGATGGGAGCGCGTGGCCGCGACGAGATCGACGACGTAGGCGTCGATGGCCGGGGCGACGTACACCTGGCGGACGACGTCGATCATGTCGCGCACCTCGGCCGCGTCGGTGACCGGTGCGATGGCCTCG